>JAEZFJ010000151.1 GCA_023437755.1 Pseudomonadota bacterium | reverse complement strand
CCTGAATGCCATATGAACGGTCGGCGGCACCTTCCACCACCTCATGGAGGAACACCACCTCGCCCTCCCACTCGCGCACCTTCATGGTGACGTTGCTGACCCGCGGCAGGGTCCTGGCAAGGCTGGTCAGTTCGTGGAAGTGGGTGGCGAACAGCGCCCGGCAGCCGGTCTGGTTGTGCAGCGCCTCGACGGCGGCCCAGGCGATGGAGAGGCCATCGAAGGTGGCGGTGCCGCGCCCGATCTCATCGAGTACCACCAATGAGCGGCGGGTGGCGCGATTGAGGATTGCGGCGGTCTCGACCATTTCGACCATGAAGGTCGAGCGGCCATGGGCGATATCATCGGAAGCGCCGACGCGGGAGAAGACGCGGTCGACGACGCCGATATGGGCGCTGCTGGCCGGCACGAAGCTACCCA
The DNA here is from genome assembly GCA_023437755.1 of Pseudomonadota bacterium. Taxonomy (GTDB): domain Bacteria; phylum Pseudomonadota; class Alphaproteobacteria; order Rhizobiales; family Devosiaceae; genus Devosia. The sequence goes on along the minus strand of JAEZFJ010000151.1, from coordinate 3,803 downwards.
TCTGCGCCAGGATGGCGATCAGGGCGTTCTGTCGCAGGAAGGTCGACTTGCCGCCCATATTTGGACCCGTGACCAGCCACAACAAGCCACCGCCGATGTCGTCGGCACCCGAGAGGTCGGCATCGTTGGCAACGAAGCTGCGGCCTTCGGCCATGGTGCGTTCCTCGACCACCGGATGGCGGCCAGCTTCGATGCGGAAGGCGAGAGACGTGTCGACCTCGGGGCGAACATAGCCGCGGGTGAGTGCGAGGTGGGCCAGGGCCGCAGTGACGTCGAGTTCGGCAAGGGCATCGGCGAGGGCGCGGAGCAGATCTGTGCGTTCGAGCACGGCGTAGCGAAGGCTCGCGAACACCTTGCGCTCGATCTCGAGCGCCGCTTCGTGGGCACGGGCGATGCGGCCTTCGAGGTCGGCCAGTTCCGCGGTGGTGAAGCGCATGGCGTTGGCCATGGTCTGGCGATGGATGAAGACCTGCCGGTGCGGGTCTTCGAGCAGCTTGTTGCCCTGCCCTGCCGGCACTTCGACGAAATAGCCGAGCACGCCGTTGTGGCGGATCTTGAGCGCCTTCACGTCAGTTTCGGCGATCAGGCGCGCCTGCAGGGCGGCCACCACGGCGCGGGTTTCGCTGCCGAGGGCACGTTCCTCGTCGAGCTTGGCATCGTAGCCCTGGCGGACGAAGCCGCCGTCACGGGCAAGCAGCGGCAACTCGTCGTCCAGCGCTGCGGCAAGATCGCCCGCAAGGCCGACCGGTGCTGCCGCGAGGGTGGCAGAGAGCCGCTCCAGAACGGCGGGAAGTGCCTCGGCGCCGGCCAGCAGGCGCGACACCGAAATGGCGCCACCGACGGCTCGACCGATGGCGGCGAGGTCGCGGGGGCCACCACGGTCGAGCGCGAGGCGGGTCAGGGCACGGGCGAGGTCCGGCACCGCCTTGAGTTCGGTGCGCAGGCGTCCGGCAAGCAGCGTATCCTCGCTGAGGAAGGACACGGCATCGAGCCGGTGGTTGATGGCGGCAGCGTCGGCGAGGGGCGCTGCGAGGCGGGAAGCAAGCAGGCGAGAACCGGGCGCGGTCACCGTCATGTCGATGCTGTGCCGCAGCGAGCCGGTGACCTGCCCGCGCTGGGTCTGGGTGAGCTCCAGACTCATGCGGGTCGCGGCATCAATGGCGAGGTGGCGCCCGGCACTGTCGATCACCGGCGCTCGCAACGCCACGCCGGCGCCGCGCTGGCTGTCGCGCACATAGCCGACCAGGGCGCCGAGCGCCGACCGGGCAGCACGGGAGAGCGCGCTCGGATCGAACGCGCCGGCGGGAAAGCCGTGGCGCAGCGTGTCCGCCGCGGCCTGGCTGTCGAAACTCTCCGATGGCATGACGTGAGTGCGCGAAAGGAAGGCCGGCGGGAGCAATTGTGCATCCGCCAGAACATCCCTGGTTGCGCCGCTCATCAAGAGCTCGGCGGCATCGATCCGCGCCAGTTCGTCAAGCACCTGCTCGGAGGTGAGATCGGCAGTGAAGGTCTCGCCGGTGGAGATGTCTGCCCAGGCCAGGGCGAAATCGGTATCCCCATGACGGACGCTGGAGATGGCGGCGAGGTAGTTGGCGGCACGCGCCTCGAGGTGATCGTCCTCGGTCAGGGTGCCCGGGGTCACAAGGCGCACCACGTCGCGCTTCACCACGGACTTGGAGCCACGCTTCTTGGCTTCGGCTGGATCCTCGACCTGTTCGCAGATGGCGACGCGATGGCCCAGCTTGATCAGCTTGTTGAGGTAGTCGTTGGCCGCATGGATGGGCACGCCGCACATCTGGATGTCCTGGCCCAGATGCTTGCCGCGCTTGGTGAGCACGATGCCCAGCACGGCGCTGGCGATCTCGGCGTCCTCAAAGAACAGCTCGTAGAAGTCACCCATCCGGTAGAACAGCAGGTAGCCCGGATTGGCGGACTTGATCTCGAAATACTGCGCCATCATCGGCGTCAGCTGCACGGCGGCGGCCGGAGCAGAATCGGGAAGTGAGACGTCCATCAGCAAAGGGCGGCCAGATCTAGGGGAGACCGGACCTTAGGACCTCCGCGCACACCTCACCACCGCCACGGCCGGGCTTTGCACCGGCAAGCGCTGCCGCTAGACCAAGACGGTCAGAGGAGAAGCGGCGATGGACGGGGGCAATCAGATACGAGTGCACAGCGGGGAACTGTCCCGGCGGGTGCAGGCGGCACTGGAGGCCGCGGGCGCCAGCGCGGCCTCGGCATCGTCGGCAACGCGAGCAATGATGCACGCCTCGCGCCACGGCATCGACAGCCACGGCGTTCGCCTGACCGAACACTACTGCCGCATGCTCCATGGGGGCCGGTTGAAGGGCGACCCGGAACTGCGGGTGGAACGCCGCGCGGCCGGCAGTGCCGTCGTGGACGGTGGGGACGGTCTTGGACATCACGCCGCCTACAAGGCGGTGGAAGTGGGCATGGAACTGGCGCGCGAGGCAGGCATCGCCGGTGTCGCTATCGTCCATTCCAGCCACCTGGGCGCGGCCGGTGCCTACGCCCTGGCAGGAGCCGAAGCCGGGTTCGTGACCTTTGCCACCACCAACACCGACTCCATGGTTGCCCTGTTCGACGGCGCCGAGCGCTTCCATGGCACCAATCCCCTGGCCTTTGCGGCGCCCGTGCCCGGATCGAAGCCCTGGCTGCTCGACATGGCGACCTCGTCCATTCCCATGAACCGGGTGCTCCTGCACCGGTCGCTGAACACGGCCCTGCCCGAGGGGGTCGCAGCAGATGCGCAGGGCGTTCCAACAACCGACCCGCACAAGGCGGAGATGCTGTTGCCGCTGGGCGGCGAGGATTTCGCCTACAAAGGCGCAGGTCTCGCGGGCGTGGCAACGCTGTTCTCGGCCATTCTCACCGGCACCACGCTGGATCCGGACTTTATCCCGATGTACGGATCGGAAGACATTTCCACGCCGCGGAACATGGGGCACTTCGTGATGGTGATCGATCCAGACAAGTTCGCGGGGTCGGCGGCCTTCGGGCAGACAATGATCCGCTATCTTGCGGCGCTGCGCGCAGCCCCGGTGCGGGCCGGGGGCAAGGTGATGGCGCCCGGCGACCGCGAATGGGCGGAGGCGGAACGACGGGATGCCGAGGGCATTCCGATCGACCCCGACACGGCACGGTTCCTGGGCTTCGCCTAGAAGCTCGGCTGCATCGCGAAGCGGAGCAAAACGTAAAGCAGCACCAAGAGGACAAGGCCACCGAGTCCGAGCACCCCCAGCAAGGCCCAGCGCAATGGGCCGTCGCGTTCTCGCGGGCGGTTGCGTTCGGCACGGTGCTCCGCCAGCGCCAGTTCTGCCTCGGCGATCAACACCGGCAGTCGGTTGGCGGCGTCGCCAAAGGCGCGCAGGTGATCGGCGAGGTCGTTGAGCTTGCCGATGGGGCCCTGCTCGCGGCGGATCCACTCGCCGACCACGGGTTCGGCGACGGTCCAGATATCGAGGTTGGGATCGAGCGCGCGCGCGACACCCTCCACCAGCACCATGGACTTCTGCAGCAACACGAGTTCGGGCCGCGTTTGCATCGAGAAAAGTTCGGTGATGGCAAAGAGCTGGCCCAGAACCTTGGCCATCGAGATATCGGCGGCGGTGCGACCGTGGAGCGGCTCGCCGATGGAACGGATGGCGAGGGTGAAGTCGTCGACCGACTGGTTCTTGGGCACATAGCCGATGTCGAAGTGCCGTTCGGCGACCAGCTGGTAGTTGCGGGTGATGAAGCCGTAGAGAATGTCGGCAAGGAACCGCCGCTCATAGCGGTTGATC
>JAEZFJ010000134.1 GCA_023437755.1 Pseudomonadota bacterium | reverse complement strand
GCCCCTTGCGATCGGCCGGGATCCACTCGCCATTGGCGACGCGCACGCCGGAGGTGGTGCCGTTCCAGGTGAAGACCACGTCGCGGTCAAAATCCACCTGCGTGAGATCCGGCAGTTCGCCGTATGGCGCATCAAGCACCCGCACATCGTCGAGCTTGAGCTGCTTCTGCACGTCGGTCACCCAGCCGGCGCCGAACGATTCCCAGGCCAGCATGTCGACGCCGCGAGCGCCGAGGGCGCTCCACAGGAACATCTCGACGGCGCCGGTATCGGAAGCCGGCACGATGCCGATGCGGTAGTCCGCCGGCACCTCGAGCAGCTCACGGGTGAGGTCGATCGCTCGCTGGATGCGGGCCTTGCCGGGCTTGGACCGATGCGAGCGGCCGACCAGAGCATTGGCCAGCGCCTCAACCGTCCAGCCTGGACGCTTGGCACACGGGCCCGACGAAAAATTGGGGTTAGCCGGTTTCACCGCCGGCGCGGTTGGGGGCATTTCAGCCATCATCTACGGCCCTCCCAGGCCTATGCGTCTCCCGTTAGGGGGAGATGTCCTGAGGCCGCAAATACGCCTGCCGGCGAATGGCGTCAACCGGATTCATGACCAGTCAGCGCACGCTTTCGCCTAGCAAAGCCGCTCCACCTAAGTATTGCGCCGAATATCTCTCGCCAGACTGCAGCAGTTTACTCGGTTCCGCAGATCAACTGCACCAAGGGACAGGGAATGAATACGGCGCAGATACAAACAGCCCTGAAAACGAAGGGCTATGATCCCGGCGACATCGACGGCATCCGCGGCCGCCGCACCATCGCGGCCATCAAGGCCTTCCAGGCAGCCAACGGCCTGCTGGTCGACGGCATCGCCGGGCCCAACACCCTTGCGAAACTATTCCCGGCGGGTGCGCCGGCCGCCAAAGGACCGGTGGTCCCGGTGGCCCACAGCTGGATGGGTGAAGCCGTGCGGCTGATCGGCGTTACCGAAGACATGTCCGACGCCGACAACCCGCTGATCATCGGCTGGGCCCGGAACCTCGACATCGACTACAACGATGATGCCATCCCCTGGTGCGGGCTGTTCGTGGCCCACTGCATCGGCTCGCAGCTGACCGACGAGCCGCTGCCGAACTACCCTCTCTCTGCCCGCGCTTGGCGGACACTCGGCAAGGAGTGTTCGCCGCAACTGAGCGCAGTGATGGTCTTCTGGCGCGGCAGTCCGTCCGGCGCGCTTGGCCATGTCGGCTTCTACGCCGGCGAGGACGCGGACGCCTACCACATCCTCGGCGGCAACCAGAGCAATGCCGTGACGGTGGCACGCATGGCCAAGAGTCGCTTCCTGGAGAGCCGTTGGCCCAGGACCGCGCTTCCGCCCGATGGGATTGTTCGCAAGCTGCACTCGGACGGAAGGCTCTCGAGCAACGAAGAATAGCGCTAGCGAACCCCGATGACAGCGCCGATGACCGCGTCGGGATCAGCCGGCACGGCCATCTGTTCAAAGGTGCATTGGCGTGGCGCCTTGTCCGGACGCCAGCGATGCAGGCGCGTGCCGTGCCGGAAACGACGCCCGGTGACCTGGTCATAGAACACTTCAACGACCAGTTCCGGCGCCAGCGGCACCCATTCGGCCGAGCGTTCGGTCGACCAACGGCTGGGTCCGCCCGGCGCATCTCCGGTGAAGCCGCTGCCGCCGGCGAGCGCTTCCAGCCGCCGTGTCAGATCCGGCTTGTCGGCAGCGGCGATGCCGGAGGTAAAGCCGACATGATGCAGCAGCCCATCTTTGTCATAGAGACCGAGCAGCAATGAGCCGACCTCCTTGCTCCCTGTACCATAGCGGAAGCCACCGATCACGCAGTCGGCCGAACGAATACGCTTGACCTTGATCATGGCCCGCTCTCCAGAGCGGTAGGGATCCTCCTGCCGCTTGGCAATCACCCCATCAAGTTCGGTGGTCGTCTGGTCGAGCCAACCCTGAGCTTCGCCAGAGGCGTGGGCGATCGGCGACAGCCTGAGACCAACCGGAGCATCGAGCCGTTCCATCAGCGCTTCGAGTCGTTGACGCCGCTCCCGCAGCGGCTGGGGCCGAAGGTCGATACCGCGGTCTTCCAACAGGTCGAATAGCACGAACAGTGCGGGCGTAGCGGCGGCCAGCTTGAGAACTCGGCTCTCTGCCGGGTGCAGGCGGGCCTGCAGGGCATCAAAGGATGCCTTGCCGTCCACTGAGACGATAAGCTCCCCGTCCAGCACCGCCCCGTCGAGGCCAAGTTCCGCCAGCATGGTGAGGACTTCCGGGAAGTAGCGTCCCAGTGTCTTGCCGGACTTTGACCAGAGCGCCACCTCGCCGCCGCGACAAACGGCGATGGCGCGGAAGCCATCCCATTTGGGCTCGAACTGCCAGCCCTCTCCGGGAGGCAGGCGCTCGGCCAGCTTGGCTTCCATGGGGGCAACGAAACTGAGATCAGGCATGGCGTTCCTCGGTCGAGAAACGCAGCTCCGGGAATCACGTTGCCGAAACGAAACCGGCGCCCGCGAAGGGCGCCGGTTGGTGATCCAGAAGGGCGGCGGTGGCTGCCGCCGCCGTCGTCAGTTGAAGCGGTAGCGCAAGGACGCCCGGATTTCGTGCGCCAGCGCGTTGTTGGCGTAGAACGAGGTGTTCGGAGTGATCTGGGCGTTGCTGATCTGCGGCATGTAGAGGCCGCGATAGCCGAGGTCGGCCACAACGGTGCCCATGTCGTAGGTGACGCCAGCCATCAGCGCGGCGGCAGGTGCCCAGGACGTCCCATCCGGCGTCGCCCGGGTGCCCGTTACAGTGGTCTGCAGGTAGGCGCCACCGAGGCCCGCGCCAACATAGGCGCCGAAGCCACCAGCCGCACCGCCGCCACCGCCAAGCGGGAAGTCGTAATAAGCGTTGGCGAGCAGGATGGTCGACCGTAGGCCGAGCGAGAAGTTCGCGTCGCCGGCACCACTGTTGTAGCCATGGTCGAGTGTCACGTCGGCACGCAGGCCCGTGCCGGTCTCGTAACCAACACCGGCGCCGAACGAGTAGCCGTAGCCGAGATTGGTGACCGGGAACGGTCCCACCGCACCGCCACAACCAACAGGGCAGCCGGGGTAGTATTCACGTCCGGTCAGGATATTTCCGGCGACGGAACCGCGCAGGTAGAACGACCCTGCATAACCATAGTCCACGTCGGGGATTTCGATGACAGGGGGGTAATACGGCATGTCGGCCGCAACCGCCTGACCAGCGAGCAGAAGGGTGGCTCCTGCCACCATACCCGCGATGAGCTTGCGCATGATTGATCCTCAGATTGCCACGACATCAGTGGGTCTTGTGGCAATATTTGCGCAAACCTCTTAAAACCCGCTTAACCCTGCTGCTTAACCCTAACATTGCTGGCGTCAGACGGTCAGGCGACGTCCAGAATGGCCGCTTCAACTTGCCCGACAACGGCCTTCACCAGCGCGGCGTCATCGGCTTCGCCCATCACCCGAACCACCGGCTCGGTACCGGAAGGGCGAACCACAAGCCGGCCCGAGGTGCCGAGGCGCGCCTGGGCGTCGGCAATCGCCGCCACCACCAGCTTGTTCTCCAGCGGCTTGCCGGACTTGAACTTCACGTTCCGCAGCAGTTGCGGCACCTGGGTGAAACGGGCGCACACCTCGGAGGCGGGCCGGTCCAACTGCTTCAGCACGCTCAACAGCTGCAACGCGGCCACAAGACCATCGCCGGTGGTGGTGAAGTCCGACAGGATAATGTGGCCCGACTGCTCGCCGCCGACGTTGAAACCCTTGGTGCGCATCGCCTCGAGAACATAGCGGTCGCCGACCTGGGTCCGCTCCAGCGTCAGCCCGAGTTCGGTAAGGTACCGTTCCAGCCCGAGGTTGGACATGATGGTGGCGACGATCCCACCGCCCACCAGCATCTCGCGTCGTTTCCAGCTCTCGGCGATAACAGCCATGAACTGGTCGCCATCGATCACCTGGCCCTTTTCGTCGATGATGATCACCCGGTCGGCGTCGCCATCGAGGGCGATGCCGATATCGGCACGCACTTCCTTGACCTTGGCGGCCACGGCTTCCGGGGCAGTGGAGCCCACCTTGTGGTTGATGGTGAAGCCGTCGGGCGCCACGCCGATCGGCACCACGGCGGCACCGAGCGCCCACAGCGCCAGGGGCGCAACCTTGTAGGCGGCGCCGTTGGCGCAATCGAGCACCACGCGTAGTCCGGACAGGTCCATGCCCCGTGGCAGCGTGCGCTTGGCATATTCGATGTACCGCGTGCGCGCTTCCTCGTCGCGGTGGGCACGGCCGATCTCGCGGCCATGCGCCAGCATCGAGGTCATATCACCGTCGATGAGTCGCTCAATCTCAAGTTCGATCTCGTCGCTCAGCTTGTACCCGTCCGGGCGGAACAGCTTGATACCGTTATCGTCATAGGGATTGTGCGATGCCGAGATCATCACCCCAAGGTCGGCGCGCAGCGAGCGGGTGAGCATGGCTACGGCGGGCGTGGGCATTGGCCCCAGCAGGTAGACGTCCATACCTACGGCGGTAAAGCCCGCAGTCAGCGCCTGTTCCAGCATGTAGCCCGACCGACGCGTATCTTTGCCGATCACGACCCGGTTGCGGTGTTCGCCGCGGACGAATTTCACGCCGGCCGCCATGCCGACCTTTAGCGCGACGTCGGGCGTCAGCTTGCTGCCATTGGCCAAGCCGCGAATGCCGGCGGTGCCGAAATACTTCCTGGCCATCTTCCCCTCGCCGCAACTGGTGCGCACTGGACAATACCACTTTCCAGCGCAATAGCGGAGAGGTGGAGAATACGAAAGAGGCAGCTACACTGCTGATGCAGCAAAGTGTGCCCGTTTTAGCGAAAGGGCCACCCTGGGGCGGCCCTTGATTGTTCAGCTTCAACCGTTGGGCTGGGGCTCGAGGCCGGGCTCCGGCGGAGCGTCCGGGCGCTTGCGTCCCGGTTTGCCGGCAGCAGGAACGCCGCTGGCCTTGGGCGCAGACGGACCCGAATCATCCGGCCGCACCGGCTGCTTGCCTTCCATCAGGTCGCGCAGTTCGTCGCCAGTGAGGGTTTCAAACTCGAGCAACGCCTGGGCAACCGCCTCCCACTCGTTCTCATAGGTCGTGAGAATTTCGCGGGCCTTGACTTCCCCCCCTTCGATCAGAAGGCGCACTTCCTCGTCGATCAGCTTGGCAGTCTCGTCCGACATATGCTGCGACTGGGTCACCGAATGGCCAAGGAACACTTCCTGGTCATTGCTCCGGTAGCGCACGCGGCCAAGCCGCTCGCTCATGCCCCACTCCATCACCATGGACCGGGCGAGGCCGGTCGCCATCTGTATGTCGCCGGAAGCACCCGACGTCACCTTGATCGGACCAAACTTCTTGATCTCCGCCTCGCGACCACCGAACAGCATGGCGAGACGCGCCAGCGCCTTTTCGCGGCTGAAGGAGTAGCTGTCGCTTTCCGGCAGGGTCATCACCATGCCCAGCGCACGACCGCGCGGAATGATGGTGGCCTTGTGGATCGGGTCGAGCCCGGCGAGCTTCAGCGCAATGATTGCGTGGCCAGCCTCATGGTAGGCTGTTAGCTTCTTCTCGTCCTCGGACATGGCCATGGTACGGCGCTCCGCGCCCATCATGATCTTGTCCTTGGCGTCCTCGAACTCCTGGTGCGTGACGAAGCGCTTGTTGCGCCGTGCCGCCATCAGGGCAGCCTCGTTGACGAGATTCATCAGGTCAGCGCCGGAGAAGCCGGGCGTACCGCGGGCCAGCACCTTGAGGTCGACGTCGGGCGCCAGCGGCACCTTGCGGACGTGAACCTTGAGCACCTTTTCACGGCCTGCAACGTCCGGATTCGGCACGACGACCTGACGGTCGAAGCGGCCTGGACGAAGCAGCGCAGGATCGAGAACGTCCGGACGGTTGGTCGCGGCGATCAGGATAATACCTTCATTGGCTTCAAAGCCGTCCATCTCGACAAGGAGCTGGTTGAGGGTCTGTTCGCGTTCGTCGTTACCGCCACCAAGACCGGCGCCACGCTGGCGACCGACGGCGTCGATTTCGTCGATGAAGATGATACAGGGCGCGTTCTTCTTGGCCTGTTCGAACATGTCGCGGACGCGGGACGCGCCCACACCAACGAACATTTCCACGAAGTCAGAACCGGAAATGGTGAAGAACGGCACATTGGCTTCGCCAGCAACCGAGCGGGCCAGCAGCGTCTTACCAGTACCCGGAGGGCCGACCAGCAGCACGCCGCGCGGAATGCGTCCGCCGAGGCGCTGGAACTTGGAAGGATCGCGCAGGAATTCGACGATCTCCTGCAAATCCATTTTCGCTTCATCGACGCCGGCGACATCTTCAAACGTCACGCGGCCATGCGCTTCAGTCAGCAGCTTCGCCCGCGACTTGCCGAAGCCCATCGCCTTGCCGGCGCCGCCCTGCATCTGCCGCGAGAGAAAAATCCACA
>JAEZFJ010000126.1 GCA_023437755.1 Pseudomonadota bacterium | reverse complement strand
TCCTCAGCCGTCACGGGCTCGCCGTCGGTCCACTGGATACCGTCACGAAGGTGGAAGGTATAGACCTTGCCGTCTTCCGAGATTTCCCAGCTTTCGGCCTGGCCGGCGATCGGCTGTGCGCCGGCATCTTCGGTCAGCAGGCCCTCGAGGTAGTCACCGATGACACGGTTTTCCCAGTCACCCGAGGCCTGATGCGGATCGAGCGTACCCGGATCGCCGCCATTGTGCAGCTGGAGCGTCACGGCCGCAGCCGAGGTGCTCATCATCAGCGCCATGGCGCCGGCGGTCGCAACCGCGGTCAGGGTTTGAGTGATTTTCATTCTCGTCCCATCTCCTTGTGGAAACCTGAAGTTCGTTCCCGATTATGTTCTCGGGGTTCTCTTGAAGCCAACCGGTTGACCCAATGGTCAAGATTGCTGGACGGTATTACGCAATTCCGACCACTGACAAGCGAAACATGGCAGTGCACCGCCTGTCTGCCAAAAATGTTAACATCTCAGCAAGGCAAGGCTACGGTTTGGTATCGCATTGCCGAGAGAGCCTGCTCCCGGCAACGAACTGCTAAGCCATCGCTTGCTGGGCGAAATAAATCCCGATCGCAATCACCACCAGGGCGGCGAACGGCACCCAGCCGGGCATGGGCCCGCGCGGCTTCTGGTCCTGCGGATCGGGTTTCTTCTCGATGCGGCGGAACTTGACGACGTTGTCGCTCATGCGGCCGCACTTTCCACCAGCGCCGCGACGCCCATGCCACCGGCCGTACAGACACTGATCAGCGCCCGCTTGCCGGGTTCTTCGGCCAGCAGCTTTGCTGTGAGCCCCAGGATGCGCGCGCCAGTCGCGGCGAACGGATGGCCATAGGCAAGGCTCGAGCCGTGGACATTGATCCGGTCCGGATCGATCGCACCCATCGGCGTCTCCCGTCCCAGCTCGGTGCGGTTGTAGTCCGCATCGTTCCAGGCCTTCAGGGTCGACAGAACCTGCGCCGCGAACGCTTCGTGCAGCTCGAAATAGTCGATGTCCTCGAAGCCGAGTCCCTGCCGCTGCAGCATCTCCGACACCGCCAGGGTGGGCGCCATCAGGAGCCCCTCGCCATGGGCGAAATCGTTGCCCGCCACCCGCCCCATGGTGAGATAGGCAAGCACCGGCAGGCCGCGCGCCCGCGCCCACTCCTCGCTGGCCAGCAGCACCGCCGCGGCACCATCGGTCAGCGGTGTCGAATTGCCGGCCGTGAGCGTGCCGCGACCGCTGTCCCTGTCGAACGCGGGCTTCAGCGTCGCCATCTTGTCGAGGCTGGCGTCGGCGCGGATGTTGTTGTCGCGCACCAGCCCGGCATGCGGCACCACGAGGTCATCGTGGAAGCCCTCGTCATAGGCCCGGGCAGCGTTGCGGTGGCTCTTCACCGCCAGTTCGTCCTGCGCCTGCCGGGTGATACCCCATTCCTTGGCCATCAGCTCGGCATGCTGCCCCATGGACAGGCCCGTCCGCGGCTCGTTCACGGACGGCGCCACCGGGGCCAGTTCACCGAAACTGAAACCCTTGAACACCTTCAGCTTGTCGCCGGTGGTCTTGGCCTTGTTCATGTCCAGCAGCCGGTGCTGGAACTTGTTGCCGAACACGATCGGGCTGTCCGAAATGCTGTCGGCGCCGACGGCAATGGCGCTGTCGATCTCTCCGACGGCGATCTTTGCGCCGAGGTTCAACGCCGCCTGCAGGCTGGAACCGCACGCGATCTGCATGGTGGTGCCGGGGGTGCGCGGCGACAATCCGGCATCGAGCAGCGCCTCGCGGGCGATGTTGAAGTCGCGCGAGTGGTTGATCACCGCCCCGCCCATCACCTCGTCGATCTTCTCGCCCTTGAGCCCGTACTTGTCCGCCAGCCCGCTGATGGCAGCTGCCATAAGCGACAGATTGGTTTCGTCGGAATAGGCGGTGTTCGCCCGGGCGAAGGGGAGCCGTGCCGAACCGACGATTGCGACCTTGCGAAGTTCAGCCATGGTCAAGCCCTTCCATCCTTGCGTGCCTTGAGCGGTCCACCGAGGAACGGCGCAAAGCCGGTTCCCAGGATCACCCCGATATCGGCGAGGTCGGCATTGGCGACCACGCCCTCGTTCACCACCACCTCCGTGGTGTCGACCAGTGGCTTCACCAGCTCGCGCCCGAGGCCGGCGAGGTCGGCATGGGCGGGCGTGTCGCCCTTCTGCGCCTTGCCGTCCACCCATTTGTAGAAGCCTTCGCCGGTCTTCCGGCCGAGCTTGCCCGCCGCGATCAGCTGCGCGAACTTCGAGCCTTCCGGCACTGTGTGGCCCAGTTCGGTGGCCACCGACTTGCCGACATCGAGCCCGACCGTATCCATCAGCTCGATCGGCCCCATCGGCATGCCGAAGGCGACGGCGGCGGCGTCCAGCAACTCCTTGCTTTCGCCGCGCTCCACGCGCTCCACGGCGCCCAGCATGTAGGGCATCAGCACGCGGTTGACGAGGAAGCCGGGTGCCGACTTCACCACCACCGGCGACTTGCCGATGGCCAGGGCAAAGGCCGCGCCGCGCCCGATCTCCTCGTCGGAGTTGAAGGTCGAGCGGATCACCTCCACCAGCGGCAGTTGCGGCACCGGGTTGAAGAAGTGCAGCCCGATCAGCCGGGACGGCTCCTTCAGCGCCTCGGCGATGCGTTCCAGCTCGATGGAGGACGTATTGGTCGCCATGATGGCGCCGGGCTTCAGCTTGCCTTCGAGTTCGGAGAAGATCGCCTGCTTCACCTCGAGCTTCTCGACCACCGCCTCGATCACCACGTCGGCGCGCGCCACTCCGCTGCCGGTGGGATCGGCCTCGAGTCGCATTACCGCGGCGTCCACCTGGTGCTTTTTCTTGAGCCGCTTCCGGAACAGCTTCTTGGCCCGGTCCAGCGCCGGCTGGATGCGCGCCATGTCGAGGTCCTGCAGCGTCACGCTCATGCCGCGCAGGGCACACCAGGCGGCAATGTCGCCACCCATCACGCCGGCGCCGATCACGTGTACCCGCGCAAACCTGGCGCCCTTCACACCCTGCTTCTTGAGCCCCTCGGAGAGGAAGAAGACCCGCCGCAGATTGGTCGCTGTCGGCGAGCCCATCAGCGGCACGAAAGCGTCGACCTCGCCGCGGATCATTGCCCGCCAGTCGTCGCCATGCGACTCGAACAGGTCGATCAGCGCAAAAGGGGCCGGATAGTGCTCGCGCCGCGCCTTCTTGGCGGCCTGTTCCCGCATCTTGCCGGCCACATAGCTCTTCATCGGCCCCATCGCCATGACCCGCTTGACCAGCGGCGATTCGCTCGAGCGCTTGTGGGTCAGCACCGCCTTGCGGCCCTCCCAGCGCAGCATGTCGCGATGGCGCACGAGCTTGTCCACCAGGTTCATGCCCCGTGCCGCGCCCGCCCGCAGCATCCTGCCGGTCAGCATGATCTGCATGGCATCGACCGGCCCCGCCTGGCGGATCGAGCGGCCAGTGCCGCCAAAGCCGGGGAAGATGCCCAGATTGACTTCGGGGAAGCCGATGCGTGTCTTGTCGTCGTTGACTGCGATCCGGTAGTGGCAGGCGAGCGCCAGCTCGAGCCCGCCGCCAAGGCAGAAGCCATGGATGCCGGCGACCATCGGGATCTTCAGGTTCTCGATCCGCTCGAACAGCGCATGGGTGCGCTTCAGCGCCTCCGGCAGCACCGAGAAGTCGCTCATCGCATCGAACTCGGACACGTCGGCCCCGGCGATGAAGCCGCTGTCCTTGCCCGAGAGCAGCACCACGCCGACGATCTCGCCGCTCTGCCCCAGCTCCTCGAAGCGGCTCACCAGCGCCTCGAGTTCGAGAACGGCTTCGCGGCTCAGAGTATTCACCGGACCGGGGGAATTGATGGTCAGCCAGCCGATGTTCTCGACATCGCGCTTGAAGCTCCAGTGCTTGCTCTCCGGCATCTGCGGCTGGATCATTGTGTCTCCCTCGAGTTCTTCTTTCCGGTCCGGTTCAGCGGGATGCGCTTCCAGGGATGCGCATCCCACTCGGGTACCGGTGCCTACTCCGCGGCCTGTCGCTCGTTCGACCGGCCGAGGATTTCGTCGGTGGTGAAATCGTCGACCCGCACTGCGCGTTCCGTCGCTTCGTCCGCCGCCCGCATGATGCCGGCCTCGTTGTCGTTCAACACCCCGGCCGCCACGGCATCGGCGATGGCATCGCGATCGAGGCGCCGCTCGATCACGCCGCGGCGCGCCGCCTTGATGAACCGGCCCTCGATTTCCTCGGCCTCGGTCACCTTGACGAAGGCATCTTCGAGCACGCCGGTGACATCATCCGGATCGTTGGTGACATAGGCGCCCGTGGTCAGCCGATCGCGGAATGCGCCCGGCTTCAGCACGGCCTTGACCAGTTGGTAGTTGCGGTCGTCAGCCGCCGGGCGCGCATGCCGGCCGAGCGGGAAGCACAGCACCTTCATGGCCACGCCGAAGAAGCGGTTCGGGAAGTTGTCGAACACCTCCCCGAAGGTCTGCTCCATGCTGGCAATACGATCCTGCATGATGGCGTCGACCAGGTCCTTGTCCTCGGCAATCCGCCCCTCGTCCTCGAAGCGGCGCAGCGTGGCCGACATCAGGTAGAGGTCGCCGAGCACGTCGGCCATCCGGCCCGAGATCTTCTGCTTGGCCTTGAGCGAGCCGCCCAGCACCACCGTGGTCCAGTCCGCGGTGAGTGCAAAAGCCTGCGAGTAGCGGTGGAGCTTGCGATACCAGTGCGCCATCGGCCCTGTATTCGGGGTCGACGCAAAGGCGCCATTGGTGAGCCCGTGCACGAAGCTTGCCACGATGTTGCGCAGCATGAACTTGGTGTGCCCACCGAAGGCCGCGTCGAACTGAGCCAGACCCTCGCGCCGGTTCTTGTGTTGCGCCGCCTGGATCTCCCGCAACAGGTACGGGTGCGCCCGCAGCACGCCCTGCGCGAAGGTCATCAGCGTGCGGGTGAGAATGTTGGCACCCTCCACCGTGATCGCCACCGGCAAGGCCTGGTAGGCGCCGAACAGGTAGTTCGAGGGTCCGTCCTGAATGGCGCGGCCACCCTGGATGTCGAAGGCATCGTCCATGCTGTCGCGCATGGCTTCGGTGGTCGTGTATTTCAGCAGGCCCGCGATCACCGCCGGGCGCTGGCCCTCGTCCACCATGGACGCTGTCAGCCGGCGCGCCGACTCATAGGTATAGGCGCGCTTGACCATCTCGCCGAGCGGCTCGGCCACGCCCTCCATCAAGCCCACGGGAATGCCGAACTGGCGGCGGATCCGGGCATAGGCCGAGGTCGTCCGCAGCGTTTGCTTGATCGAGATCGAGCCGATCGCAGGCAGCGAGATGGCGCGACCTGTGGACAGGCACTCCATCAGCATGCGCCAGCCCTGGCCGGCATAGGAAGTGCCGCCGATCAGGTAGTCGATGGGAATGAAGATATCCCGGCCCCGCACCGGCCCGTTCATGAACGCCTGCCGCGCCGGATAATGCCGGCGCCCGATGTCGAGACCAGGGTGGGTATGGGGAATCAGCGCCAGTGTGATGCCGACATCCTCGCCGCGCCCCAGCAGATTGTCCGGATCCTTGAGGATGAATGCCAACCCGACCAGCGTCGCGACTGGCGCCAGGGTGATATAGCGCTTGTCGAAGCTGAGCCGAACGCCCAGCGTCTCCTTGCCTTCCCAGGTGCCCTTGGTCAGCACGCCGATGTCACGCATGCCGCCTGCGTCCGAGCCCGAATGTACCCCGGTCAGCGCAAAGCACGGGACGTCCTCACCCGTGGCAAGACGGTGCAGGTACTTGTCCTTCTGTTCTGGCGTTCCATACTTTTCGAGCAGTTCGCCCGGTCCGAGCGAATTTGGAACCATGACGGTGATGCCCGTCGCCACCGAGCGGCTCGCGATCTTGGATACGATCATCGACTGCGCTTGGGCCGAGAAGCCGTGGCCGCCGTGCTCCTTGCCGATGAGCATGCCCAGGAAGCCCTTCTCCTTGAGGAACTGCCACAGCTCGGTCGAGAGGTCAGCGCGGTTCGCGCGGATATCCCAGTCGTCGATCATGCGGCAGGCTTCTTCGGTTGGCCCGTCCAGAAACGCCTGCTCTTCCGGCGTGAGCGTCAGCGGCCGGATGCTGTTCAGCTTGCTCCAGTCCGGACGCCCGGAGAACAGTTCGGCGTCCCAACCCACCGTGCCCGCGTCGAGCGCTTCCTGCTCGGTCCTGCTGACCCGTGGCAGGATCGATTTCACCGCACCATAGATCGGCGGCAGCAGCGTTGCCCGGCGGATCGGGGTCACGCTGAGCAGCAGCATGATGATGCCCGGCAGCAGCGCCAGGAACAGCCCGAAGCCGCCATGGAACGCAAGCCCATCATCAACCTCGAACCGGCTCAGCAACCCGAGCACCAGCGCTGCAGCGCCCCACTGCCAGAGCGGGCTTTCCCGCATGGCGAGCACACCGAAGACGATGAGACCAATAATGATAAGCGCGAGAGTCACGAAGCAGTCCTCCTGGTACCCGCAGCCGCCAGAGCCGCATTGATCCCGTGGTCCAGTTGCCGCTGGTTCCGGCTTCATGATTGGACCGATCGCGCCGGGATCATAGCGCGTCCGGCCTTAACGATAGACACCCAATTTAGTGCGCTTTACGTAAACGTCAATCAAAAGCCGTAAGCGTCCACTCACCCCGCAGGTTCCACCTGCCGACATTCCCGCGGCCTGGGCAGACGTTTGACGCTAACGTCAAGCCATGGAATAGTTGCCGCAATCGGGGCGCGGCAAGCGTCTCACTGCCGAATGGCTTGAGGAGGATGACTTGGATACCACGATCGACGCTCCAGCTCCGCTGCGCCCCTGGATCGCGAGCTACCCCGAGGGCATCGTCTGGGACACAGAGCTCGACATCCGCCCCGTGCACGAGCAGGTGCTGGCCGCCTGCTCCAGGAACCCCTCCGCCATCGCGCTTGATTTCCTGGGCGGCACCACCACCTTCAGCGAACTGGCCCAGAAGATCGTCGCCCTCGCAGGCGCCCTGCAGTCCCAGTTCGGCGTCACCAAGGGCACGCGCGTTGCGCTGATGCTGCCCAACACGCCCTTCTATCCCATCGCCTACTATGCCGTGCTCCGCGCCGGCGGCACCGTGGTCAACTGCAACCCGCTCTACACTGTCCACGAACTGGCGCACATCACCGCCAATGCCGGCGCGGACGTGATGATCACGCTCGATCTCAAGCAGATCTTCGAAAAGGCCGAAAAGCTGGTCGAGGCCGGCCACGTGAAATCGGTGATCGCCTGCCACTTCCCCGACGCCTTGCCGATGGTGAAGAAGGTCCTTTTCTCGATCGCCAAGCGCAAGGACCTGTCGCGTCTCAACGCCTCGCCGATCAGGGACAAGATCACCAGGCTGTCCGACCTGCTCGCCCGCCGCGACACACCCTCGGCCGTGCTGATCGATGCCAGGGAGGACATCGCCGTCCAGCAGTATACCGGCGGCACGACCGGCATTCCCAAGGGCGCGCTGCTGACCCACGCCAACATCGCCGCCAACATGAGCCAGATCGACAAATGGGGCTGCGGGCTGTTTTACCCGCCCTCCAAGGTCGTGGCCGTGCTGCCCTTCTTCCACATCTTCGCAATGACCGTGTGCATGAACGTGCCGCTCTGCAACGGCACCCAGGTGGTCATGTTGCCGCGCTTCGAGTTGAAGGCGCTGCTCGACCTGTTCACCCGCACCCGTCCCAATGTCCTGCCGGCCGTGCCGACCCTGCTCAACGCCATCGCCCGTGCCGACAGCGTCACCGCCGAGCAGCTCTCGAGCCTCGAGGTGGCGATCTCCGGCGGCGCCGCCCTGCCCGACGAGGTGCGCAGCGCCTTTGCCAAGAAGAGCAAGGCCATCCTTGCCGAAGGCTATGGGCTCACCGAAGCCTCGCCGGTGGTCTGCTGCGCTGCCCTGCGCGTCCCATCCAAACCCATGTCGATCGGCCTGCCCCTGCCCGCGACCGATATCCGCTTCGTCAACATCGACACCGGCCAGCCGGTCGGGATCGGCGAGAACGGCGAGCTCCAGGTCAAGGGTGCCCAGGTCATGACGGGCTACTACAATGACGCTGATGCATCCGCGAGCGCCTTCCAGGATGGCTGGCTGCGCACCGGCGATGTCGGCCACATGGACGAGGACGGCTATGTCTTCCTCGTCGACCGCATCAAGGACCTGATCATCAGCTCCGGCTTCAACGTCTATCCGCGCACCATCGAGGAGGCGCTGATGACCCACGACGCGGTGGAAGAAACCAACGTCATCGGCGTGCCCGACGACTATCGTGGCGAGGCGCCAGTCGCCTTCGTCAAGCTCCGGGCCGGGGCAAGCATCAGCGAGGAGGACCTCAAGGAATTCATTTCCGAACGGCTCAACAAGATCGAGATGCCCAAGGAAATCATCTTCAAAGCCGAACTGCCCAAGACCCTCATCGGCAAGCTCAGCAAGAAAGAGCTGCGGGAGGAATATGCGGCGACGCGAGGCAAGTCGTGAACCGCATCGAGCCGGAAGGACGCGAACTCTATTCGATCGCCGATCTCGCCAGGGAGTTCGGCATCTCCACGCGCGCGATCCGCTTCTATGAGGCCAAGGGCCTGCTCTCGCCCGAACGCCTCGGCTCCACCCGCGTCTTCCGCCGCCGTGACCGCGCCCGCCTGATCCTGATCTTGCGCGGCAAGCGCCTCGGCTTCTCGCTGCGCGACATCTCCGACTATCTTGGTCTCTACGATGCCGACCGCGCGCAGCAGGTCCACCTGCTCGCCGACAAGGTCAGCGAGCGGCTGGACGCCCTCGAGCGGCAGCGCACCGACCTCGAAACCACCATCTCCGAACTGCGCGAAATCAAGAAGCTCGCCGTGGAGCGGCTGGAAAAGGCCGGGTAGCCACCCTACGTCGCTCCCACGAACACCGCCATGTCCGCCAGCGTCGCCGCCTCGCCCGCCGGCTTGTCCCAGCGGATCCGGTTGATGCGCGGGAACCGCAGCGCCACGCCCGACTTGTGTCGTCCCGACACTTGCGCAGAGTCGAAGGCCACCTCGAACACCAGTTCCTTCTTCACCTCCCGCACCGGACCGAACGAGGCCACCGTGTTGGCGCGGATCCAGCGGTCGAGCTGCTTCAGTTCCTCGTCGGTGAACCCGAAATAGGCCTTGCCGATCGGCACGATCTCATTCCCCTTCCACACGCCGAACGTGTAGTCCGAATAATACGAGCTGCGCTTGCCGTGGCCGCGTTGGGCATACATCAGGATGGCGTCCACCACGTTGGGGTCGCGCTTCCATTTGAACCAGTAGCCCTTGGGCCGCCCCGGCACATAAGGGCTCGACCGCAGCTTGATCATCACCCCTTCATGGCCGTGCTCGTCGGCACCCTGCCGCCGGAGCGCGGCGAGCGCATCCCAATCCGCAAAGGGCAGCACTTCCGACAGGTCGAGCCGCGTCTGCGGCGTCCGCGCGAACCACGCCTCCAGCCGCCGCCGCCGCTCCTCCCAGCTCAGCGCCCGGATATCCTCGTCGCCATCGAACAGCAGGTCGTAGACGCGAATGAAGGCCGGCAGCTCGGCAAGCTGCTTCTGCGTCGCCACCTTGCGGTTCAGCCGCTGCTGCAGGTCGTTGAAGCTTCGTGCATCGAAATCGTGCCCCACCAGCAACTCGCCATCGAGCACCCCCTGCCCCATGGCGTTCTCGACCACATCCGGAAACGCCGCCGCAATATCGTCGCCGGTGCGCGAGAACAGCGAGGCCGTGCCGTTGCCCAGCACCAGCTGCACGCGGATGCCGTCCCACTTCCACTCGGCCGAGAACTCCCCTGGATCGAGCTTGCCGAAATCGGCTTCATCGATCGGGTTCGACAGCATCAACGGGTGGAACCGAGCCGCATGGTCGATGTCCGGCCGCTCGGCCTTGCCCTCGAGCCAGGCGAAGAGCTCCGTATAGGGCGGCATCACCCCGTGCCACACCTCCTCGATCGCCTGCAGCTCCACCCCACTCATCTCCGCCAGCGCCGTCTTGGCCAAACGCGCCGAAACCCCGATGCGCAGCGCGCCTGTCGCCAGTTTCACCAGCGCCCAGCGCTCGTGAATCTCGGCCTTGGTGAGCAGCGCCCCGATCAGGTTCGGCAGCTCCGATTTGCTGGTGGTGTTGAACAGTTCGATCAGGTCGGTCAACGACGGCAGTTCGCCGCCCATTTCCCGATGCGGCCAGATCAGCGCGATGGTCTCGCCGAGATCGCCGACATAGTCGTAGCTCATCCCGAACAGCACTGGATCGACCTCCCTCAACACCGTATCGCGCAACAGCGCCGGCTTGACGTTGCGGAAGCTCAGCGCCCCCGTGAGCACCGCCAGCGCAAAGCCGCGGTCCGGGTCTGGCGTCTCACGGAAATACGTCGTCATCGCCGCAAGCTTGCGCGTGCGCGACGGCGTCAGCGCCAGCAGTTCGAGCAGTTGCGCAAACCGCTTCATTCCTCGGTCACCTCGCCGCCATCGTCCTCGAAGCCGATGATGTTGAGCGCGTCCGCCTTGAGCCCCTGCTGGCGGCACCAATAGACGAGTGCATCCTCGCGCCCATGCGTCACCCACACCGTCTCGGCGCCGGTCTCGCGGATGGTCTGGTTCAGTTCACCCCAGTCGCAATGGTCCGAGATCACCAGCGGCAGTTCCACCAGCGCCTGCCGCGCCCGCTGCTTGACGCTCATCCAGCCCGAGGCCTGGCAGGTCACCGGATCGGGGAAGCGCCGGCTCCAGCGGTCACGGATCGCCGAGGGCGGCGCGATCACGATCTGCCCGGCCATCGCTGCCTTCGGCATGCCCGTCGCTGGCACCAGCTCCCCCAGCGGCACCCCGAGTTCTTCATAAAGCGCACACAGCCGGATCATCGCACCATGCAGGTAGATCGGCGCATCCCAGCCCGCGTCGCGCAAGAGGGCGATCACCCGCTGCGCCTTTCCCAGCGAGTAGGAGCCCACGAGATGCGCCCGCTCCGGCTGCTTGGCGACCGAGGCCAGCAGCCGCCCGATCTCCACCTGCGGCGGCGGGTGCTGGAACACCGGCAGCCCGAACGTCGCCTCGGTGATCAGCAGGTCGCATTCCACCAGTTCATAGGCCTGTGCCGTCCGGTCGTGGAGCCGCTTGTAGTCGCCCGTCACCACCACCCGCTGCCCCTCCTGCTCGATCAGCACCTGCGCCGAGCCGACGATGTGCCCGGCCGGAAAGAAGGTGATGGTGACCCCGCCCTCGAGGTGCATCGGTACGCCGAAATCCAGTGCCTCGAACCGACCGGCGCAGTCCTCGCCATAGCGCACCTTCATGATGGCGATGGTGTCGGGCGTTGCCAGCACGGCGCCATGGCCGCTGCGGGCGTGGTCGGCATGGCCATGGGTGATGATCGCCCGCTCCCGCGGCACGCTCGGATCGACATAGGCGTCGATGGCCCGGACATGGAGATTGCGATCGATGATCGGCTGACGCATGGCTCCTCAACGTTCCGCGGCATCGGCGGTTCAA
>JAEZFJ010000119.1 GCA_023437755.1 Pseudomonadota bacterium | reverse complement strand
CATCGCACCCCCGAGCGCCTGGTCGACTTCGCCACCACCGCCCGCAGCGAGGGCTTCAAGATCATCATCGCTGGCGCCGGCGGAGCCGCCCACCTGCCCGGCATGATCGCCGCGATGACGCCGCTGCCCGTGTTCGGCGTGCCGGTACGCTCCAAGGCCCTCAACGGGCAGGACAGCCTGCTCTCGATCGTGCAGATGCCGGGCGGCATACCCGTGGGCACTCTTGCCATCGGCGAGCCCGGCGCCATTAACGCGGCCCTGCTCGCCGCTGCGGTCCTCGCCCTGGTCGATGACGAGTTGGCGGACCGGCTCGATGCCTATCGCGCGCGCCAGAGCGCAATTGTTCCCCAATTTCCTGCAGACAGCGAGTGAGCGTGAACGAAACGCAACACAAACCGCTGCCATCCGGCAGCACCATCGGCATTCTCGGTGGCGGCCAGCTCGGCCGCATGCTCTCCCTCGCCGCCAGCCGACTCGGCTTCAAGACGCACATCTTCTGCCCCGATCCGCACAGCCCCGCTTTCGAGGTCACACCCCACAAGACCGTTGCCGCCTATGACGACGAAGGCGCCCTCCAGCGCTTCGCCGCAGCGGTCGACATCGTCACCTACGAGTTCGAGAACGTTCCTGCCGCGACGGCCGAAATCCTCAGCAGGATTAAGCCTTTGCGTCCCGGCGCGAACGCCCTCGCCATCTCTCAGGACCGCCTGGCCGAAAAGGCGTTCCTGGCCAGCAAGAACATCCCCGTTGCCCCGTACCGTGCGGTCGAGACGGAAGATGACCTGTCCGATGCGGTTGCCGCGCTCGGTCTTCCGGCCGTGCTGAAGACCACCCGCCTCGGCTATGACGGCAAGGGGCAGCGCACCCTCCGCGGTGGTGCCGATGCCGTCGCGGCCTTCGCCGACTTGTCGCCGAAACCTCTGGTGCTGGAGGGATTTGTCTCCTTCAGCAAGGAGATCTCGGTGGTGGTCGCCCGCAGTCTCAGCGGCGAGGTGAAGGCCTATGATCCGGCCGAGAACGTCCACCGCAACCACATCCTCCATACCAGCACCGTTCCCGCCACCCTCTCCCCGACCCTGGCGCGCCAGGCTGGCATGATCGCCAAGGCCATTGTCATCGCCCTCGACTATGTCGGCGTGCTCGGCGTGGAGTTCTTCGTCGTGCCCGCAGACGGTCGCGAGATCCTGCTAGTCAACGAGATCGCCCCGCGCGTCCACAATTCCGGCCACTGGACCGAAGCCGTGTGCCTCACCGACCAGTTCGAGCAGCACATCCGCGCCATTGCCGGCTGGCCGCTGGGCGATCCCGCCCGTCTGGCCGACGTGGTTATGGAAAACCTCATCGGCGATGAGGTCCTGGCGCTGCCGGCCAGCCTCGACGGCGATACCCAGCCGCACCTCTATGGCAAGGCCGAGGCTCGACGCGGGCGCAAGATGGGGCACATCAATCGCATCGTGCGGAACTAAAGGCGTTGCCCCTGTTTTTTCCCAGCGGCAGTGGACAACCCTGGGCCGCTGCGCTATAGACGCGGCCACGGTGACCGGCAGCGCTGGTCGGCGACGGTGGCCTTTGGCGCTGGCGCTTACTCCAAACCCATTATTCAGGCTTTGAAAGGGCGGTTTACCTTTGCAAGTAGTCGTTCGCGATAACAACGTTGATCAGGCGCTGCGCGCGCTCAAGAAGAAGCTGCAGCGCGAAGGCGTCTTCCGCGAGATGAAGCTGCGCAACTACTACGAGAAGCCGTCCGAGAAGAAGGCTCGCCAGAAGGCCGAGGCCGTGCGTCGCGCCCGCAAGCTGGCCCGCAAGCGCGCCCAGCGTGAGGGCGGCATGCCCGCAGCACCGGCTCGTACGGCAGCTCCGGGTCGTCCCGCCGCCCGCTGATTACCGGCGTATCCAGGTGAATTGGCGCCGCCCCTCCGGGCGGCGCTTTAGCTTGCGTCAATGCCAATCCGGCGCAGGGCTACTGCACCAGCGCCCGCGCAAAGAAGGCATCGGCACGAGCCCAGATGCCGGCGGCCCATAGGTCGCTGTGCCCCGCACCCGGCTGTATCCACAGCTCGTCTTTGTTCGGCACCAGGTGGTACAACCGCTCACCGTTGCTGACATCGATGACCACGTCGGCAGTGCCGTGCGCCACCATCACCGGCTCAGAAACGTCGGCAATCCACTCCTCGACCGGAAACTGGTCCTGCATCACCCAGCGGACCGGCAGATAGGGGTAACGCTCTGCGGCGACCCCGACCGCTGACAGGAACGGCGTTTCGAGCAGCAACGCTTCGGCATTCCGCTGGCTCGCCACATAGGTGGACGGACCGGACCCGAGCGAGCGCCCCCAGATCACCAGCGGAAAGCCCCTCGCCGCCGCCCAGTCATAGGCGGCGATCGCATCCGCAAGGACATTGTCCTGCGTGGTCTCGCCGGGTGATGCAGGGAATCCGCGATAGTCGAATGCCAGGAAGCCATAGCCCTCGGCCACGAACCGTTCGTAGCGCTCGTGCTCGGCGGTGAAGCTGCCGGTGTTGCCCTTGTAGTAGACAATCAGCGGCTTGCCCGGCTGTGGGGGCTCGTACCAGCCAGCGAGCACGCCCTCGGCCGAGGGGATCTGCACCGCCTCCGCCCGCGACAGCAGCGTGCCGTCCAGCGGCGTGATCTCGCCGCTGGTCGAGTACTGCAGCGCCCGCTGGTTGAAATACATGTAGCCGACCACGCCGGCATAGGCGATCACCAGCAGCGCCACCAGCCCTGCGAATACCTTCAAAAACAAGCGCACGACGCATCCCCCGCTCGATTTGTCGAACCTACACGAGCCGAATGCCGCGTGCAGCCGTGCAGCTCAGAGTTCAGCGATGGTTCGCCGCAGCGCCTCGTCGAACACCTCCTCCGGCTGCGCGCCGGACAGCGCATACTTTTCGGCGAAGACGAAGAACGGAACGCCCCTGATGCCTTGCTCGGCAGCTCCGACAGCCACCTGCCGGGTGATGTCGAGTTCGTTCTCGTCGTTCATCGCATCGAGCGCATCGCCACGATCCCAACCGAACTCCACGGCGATGTCGGCCAGCACGTTGTCGTCGTTGATCTGGCGGTGCTCGAGGAAATAAGCCGCAGCGATGGCATTGGCCAGCTCATGCTGATTACCGTTGGGCTTGCTCAGCCGCGTTATCGTATGAGCCTTGGCCGTGTTGAACATGCGAGGCTGCCGCGATAGGTCGAGCTCCACACCGGCCTTCTTCGCCTCGCTCTCCACCCGCCCCCACATCTCCTTGGGATCGCGACCGTACTTTTGGCGCAGCATCTCGCCGACATCGACGCCTTCAGGCGGCACGTTCGGATCGAGGTAGAACGGGTGGTTGTTGATCTCCACCTCGACGTCGCTGTCGAGCCGCGCCAGCGACGCGTCCAGTCGCGCCGAACCGACGAGGCACCAGGGGCAGACCACGTCGGTAAAAAGGTCGATCTTGAGCAGTTTGGACATAGGCGCCTTCCGGAGTCGACCGGCAGCCGCCGGTGGAGCAAGTGCTCCTCACATGGCGGCTGAACGGCTCATCGACAAGGACGCACTTTGGTGTAACCGGCTCCGGTCACAGCGTGTTGTTAACGTTGGTCACCGCAAAGGGCGGTGCCCAGGCGGCCACCAGCGCGAGGCCCATCGCAGCACTGAGGCCCATCCAGGCCAACCCCGGCGCCATCACCAAACCGGCCTGGCGGGATACTGCAGAAACACGCAATGCCGTGGCGAAGCCGAGAAGCAGCAACGCCATGCTGGCCATGCTGAGGGCCAAGGAGTCGAGCGGCAGCACTACAAAAGGAAACGCGATCATGCCCAGCATCAGCGCCACCAGCCACCAGCCAGCCTTGCGACCGGCCTCTCCACGTTCTGCGACCATCCAGCGCGCCGCCCCGAACAGCGGCAGCGACACGAGGTGCAGCACCGCCCCGAACCAGCCCGGCAGGCCGAAGGGCGAGAAGAACAACGGCGGGTTTCCGCTGATCTGTCCGAGACCATTGGCAATGACGAACACGGCAAGCGGCAGCGCTGCACTGAGCGTCAGCCCCAGCAGGTCGTGCCGGTCGGCATCGAGCAACGACGCCTTGGGAGGAAGAGGAATTGCCTTGATGGTCGCCATTTCTGGGCTCCCGTAACTTGCCATTTCGTGGCAGATCAATTCCGGGCGCTGACGCAAAGTTCCGCTTACGTCAACTTCGTGATCGAGCCTCTGCGATCACCCTGACGTGAACGGACTGCTTGCGGGAGCCAGAAATCAGTGCCTGCCTTGCGGCGTCACATACACGCTCGGCCGGAGGGACGACCCCACCTGAACAGGAGTTTCTCGATGTCTGACAGCAATAATCGGATCGAAGCTCTCGAGACCCGCATCGCCTATCAGGACCAGACCATCGAGGAGTTGAATGCAGCCGTCACCGAGCAGTGGGCGCTGATCGAGCAGTTGCGCCGCTAGGTCGAACAGCTTGAGCAGCAGGTCCTCTCCGGCAGCTTCATCGCCGATCCGGCGACCGAGAAGCCGCCGCCGCACTACTGAAGTCAAACCGGCCTCAGTGGCCGAGCGCCTTGACGATGTCCTCGGTGACCTTCTTGGCGTCGCCGAACAGCATCATGGTGTTGTCGCGGAAGAACAGCTCGTTCTGCACACCCGCATAGCCCGCCGCCATGCCGCGCTTGATGAACAGCACGGTGCCGGCATCTTCCACGTTCAGCACCGGCATGCCGTAGATGGGCGAGGTCTTGTCGGTCTTGGCTGCCGGATTGGTCACGTCGTTGGCGCCGATCACGAAGGCAACGTCGGACTGGGCGAACTCGGAGTTGATGTCTTCGAGTTCGAACACTTCGTCATAGGGAACATTGGCTTCCGCCAGCAGCACGTTCATGTGCCCGGGCATTCGGCCGGCCACCGGGTGAATGGCGTATTTCACCGTCACGCCTTCGGCCTTCAACAGGTCCGCCATTTCCCGCAGTGCGTGCTGCGCCTGCGCCACCGCCATACCGTAACCAGGCACGATGATGACCTTGCCGGCGTTCTTCATCAGGAATGCGGCGTCGTCCGCAGCACCCTGCTTCACCGGCCGGTCGTCCTCGGCGGCACCACCGCTCGAGGTATCGGCGCCGAACCCACCAAGGATCACCGAGATGAAGGAGCGGTTCATTGCCTTGCACATGATGTAGCTGAGGATCGCCCCCGACGAGCCTACCAGCGCACCGGTGATGATCAGCGCCGTGTTGCCGAGCGTGAAGCCGATACCGGCAGCCGCCCACCCCGAGTAGGAGTTCAGCATCGACACCACCACCGGCATGTCGGCGCCGCCGATGGGGATGATCATCAACCCGCCCAGGACCAGAGCCAGTATGGTGATGGCCCAGAACAGCCACGGGTCGG
>JAEZFJ010000415.1 GCA_023437755.1 Pseudomonadota bacterium | reverse complement strand
CGGCGGGGTGCCGTGCGGTCGGAGGTTCCAGCGGGCAGCGTCTTGTTTGCGGCGGGACAGACGGCGATTACCGCTACCGCGATGCCAACAGGCTGGCATGTGATCGGCTCGACCAGCTTCCGCAATTTCGACGCCAAGGCAGAGCCGCCAACCCGGCTGGCGGCGGGGGACACGGTGTCCTTCGAGGTGGAGCAATGAAGGCCTTGCTGCGGGTCGTGCGAGCGTCGCCGCTGACGACCATCCAGGACGAGGGTCGGTTCGGTGCGCTGGCGCATGGCATTGCCGTCTCCGGACCGATGGATCAGCGGGCGTTCGTGGAGGCTGGGTTGCTCGCCGGTGGAGGCGCCGGCGGCATCGAGTTCACCCGGGCGGGAATCGAGATCGAACTGGTGGAGGGGCGGTGCCGGCTGGGTGTTGCCGGCGGAGACTTCAGCGCGGCGTTGAACGGCGGGGCCGTGGGCTGGTCGGGGAGTGTTGAACTGCAGGCGGGAGACCGGTTGTCGGTCACGCCTGGCGCGTGGGGCAACTACGGCTATCTGCGCTTTGACGGAAACCTCGACGTGCCGCTGGTGATGGGTAGCATGGCTACCAACAGCCGGGTGGGGCTTGGCGGTTTCGCGGGACGGCCACTGGTGGTGGGCGACGAGATTCGTATCAGCGGCGAGGGTCAACCCGTGGTTACGGTTCCTTGCGCGGACGCGGTGGAGCAGGGGCCGGTTCGTGTCGTCTGGGGGCTGCATGCCGATCGATTCAGCCCGGCGGTTCGCGAGCGGTTTGTCGGCGACACCTTCCGCATCTCGACGCGGCTGGATCGCATGGGGGTGCGACTGGAGGACCGGGAGGGAGTGTTCGTCGATACGCGCATGCTGGGGCTGGTTTCGGATGCGGTGGTGCCAGGTGACATTCAGATACTGGGTGACGGTACGCCGATCGTGCTGATGCGGGATCATCAGCCGACCGGTGGCTATCCTCGCATAGCAACGGTGATCAGCGCCGATCTCGACCGTCTGGCGCAGATGCGGCCGGGTACGGCGGTTGTCTTCCAGCCGGTGACGGTGGAACATGCACACCAAATGTTGCGGAGCCGGGCGCGATGACCTCGATCGACCTCAACGCCGATTTGGGTGAGGGCATGGGAACGGACGAGGACCTGCTCGCCATCGTGTCGAGCGCCTCGATCGCCTGTGGCGGCCATGCCGGCGACGCCCAGACCATCCGGCATATCCTCAAGATCTGCAAGGCTCGCGGCGTCCGGGCGGGAGCTCATCCCGGCTATGTCGATCGCAAGCGGTTCGGCCGCTTCCGGGTGGTGATGCCGCTCGACCAGTTGCTGGGGCAGATACGCTCGCAACTGTTCCTGGTGCGCTATATCGCCGACGAGGTGGGGGTGAAGCTGGGTTATGTGAAACTACATGGCGCCCTGGCCAACCAGACGGCTGAGGAACTGGCTTTCGCCGTCGGCATCTTCGCGACCATCCAGGCGATAGACCGGACCATGGCCGTGCTGGCACTCGACAATTCACAGCAGGTTCGTGCGGCCAAGGCAGTCGGCATGCCGCTGATCCGCGAGGCCTATGCTGACCGGGCCTATACGCCCGAGGGGCTGCTGGTGCCGCGCAGCGAACCAGGGGCGGTGATCGAAGATCCTGAAGGGGTGATCGAGCGCTGCCTGCGGCTGGCCAAGAGCGGCGAGATCGTCGCGATAGATGGCACGGTGCTCCAGTCCACGGCGCGTTCCATCTGCCTCCATGGGGATACGCCAGGGGCGGTGGATTTGGCACGTGAAGTTCGCGACGCACTCGAGGGGGAAGGCATCACCATCGCTGCCAACGAACCAGAGGTCGAAGCTGTGGAACTGGCGGCCGAGACCTAGTCGGCGGCGTCGTCTTTCACCGCTTCCATGGAGACATGGGTGGAGGTGTGGGCGACGTGGGGCAGGGCGGAAATCTTCTCGCCCAGGACCTCGCGATAGGCGGCGATGTCCTTGGTGCGGACCTTGAGCAGGTAGTCGAAGCTCGAGGCGATCATGTGCGCCTGCTCAACCTCGGGCAGAGCGCGAACAGCCTTGTTGAAGGCTTCCAGCGCGGCCTTGCGGGTGTCGCTCAGCCGGACCTCCACGAACGCGACATGCGGCAGGCCCAGCCGAGTGGGGTCGACCACGGCGCGGTACCCAAGGATATAGCCTTGCGCTTCGAGGCGCCTGATGCGGGCCTGGCACGGCGTCTTGGACAGGTTCACCCGGCGGCTGAGCTCGGCGACGCTGATGCGGCCATTACGCGAAAGCTCATCGAGAATGCGGCGGTCGATGGGGTCCAATGGGCTGGTCTGAGGGCGGTCCATAGGCGATTGTCCTGAGTGGTTGATCTTCTAAGTAGCACTGGCCTGCGTTGAGGCGCCAGTTCAGGCGGATCGTCTGTGACGCTTGTGGCACAATCGTGCAGTTGTTCCAGGTATCCCCCCATGATCTCCGCCACCGATGCCCGCCAAGCCCTCCGTTCTCAGCTCTATGCCGACGAGACCGAACTTGTCCGCAGGCTGATTGCCGAGACCGGCCTTGACGACGCGGCGCGGCAGGGCATTTCGGCCCGGGCGGTTGACCTGGTGCAGGCGGTGCGAAGCGGCGCCAAACTCGGATTGATGGAGAGCTTCCTTGCCGAATATGGGCTCGACAGCGAGGAAGGGCTGGCCCTGATGTCGCTGGCCGAAGCGCTGCTGCGCGTGCCCGATAGCGAAACGGTGGACGCGCTGATCCACGACAAGGTCGGCGGCGCCGACTGGGCCAGCCACTTCGGCGGCTCGCCGAGCCCATTGGTCAACTTCTCGTCCTGGGCGCTGAACCTGACGGCGGACGTGCTGGGGGAGCCCGAAGTCGGCCCCAGGAATGCGCTGCATCGCGCGGTGGCCCGGCTTGGGGAGCCGGTGATCCGCACCGCGGTGGGTCATGCCATGCGGCTGATGGGCAGCCAGTTCGTGTTCGG
>JAEZFJ010000376.1 GCA_023437755.1 Pseudomonadota bacterium | reverse complement strand
GCCTCGCTCTTCACCATGGCGAAGGTCTTGAGGTGCTGCACCTCGGCGCCGGACCGCCAGCGGAAGCTATCCCACATCTTGTGGAGCGACTCCGGCTCGATGTCGGACTGCCAGATGCCCTCGGCGCCATAGATGAAGCCCGCGAGCCCACCTGACAGGAAGCTGCCATAGAGGCCGGAGCGGACGTAGTAGCGGTCCTCGCGGCTGTCGGGCGGCACCCGGAGCGGGTAGGGGGTGCCGAGCTGGTGTAGCCCGGCATAATAGGGTTCGCCGTTGATCGCAGGCTTGGTCGGCGACGACTGGTGGATCTCGGTCAGGTACCAGTAGGTGTAGTGCTCGCGCACATTGCCCGACTGGTGGAGGTCGACCCAGCTGTCCGCGCCGAAATTCACGAGCGTCGACGGGTTCGGGTTCGCCGACAACAGCGTGCCGAACGGCGGCTTGCCGTGGCGCTCGAGCGCAATCTCGATCGGCACCGAGTATTCGGAGGCCGGTATGGTCTGCTCGAAATAGTCGTAGTGGATCGGGCTGAGGATGGTGATGTTGGCCTGGTAGCGCGCGAACACGTAGTTCACATAGCGCGAGTAGGACTCGTTCCAGTCGTGGAACTTCTGCCAGGCTTGCCCGGTGTCGCGCCGTGCCACCTCGATGAACGGCACGAAGCCCTGCTCGTTGAGGTGATCGATCTTGCGGTCGAGCACCTTGAAGTATTCCGGGTTGATGCGGTCCATGTCCGGAAACACGTCCTCGAAGCCCGGAACCTTGCCGGGGAACTCGAAGGGCCGGCCGCCCTCGTTGTGCATGTCCTTGGCCGACTCGGTGCCGGGCTGCTTCCAGGCCGCGCGCACCCAGGTGCCGTCTTCCATCTGCAGGCTGTTGGGCTTGCCGTCATTGGCCCAGGCCGGCTGCGCTGCGATCAACCCGACGCAGTTGTAGCCCTGGGATTTGCGAAGGGCGACATAGTCGTTGAGCGTCGCGTTCGGGCCGACCCTTGCCGGGTCGCCCGCTCCCTCACCAAGCGGGAAGCGGAAGCTCGGCACCGACCACCAGGTGTCGCCGAGCAGGAAGAACGGGGTGCCGTCGGCATACTGCAGACCGCGCTTGTCCGCCGTGGCGACCACCATGCCGCGCAGGTTCGGGTTCGCCGCCTTCTCCGCCTCGCTGGCGGCACGAGCCGAGAAGCTGCCGGTCTTGCTCTCTAGACCGGCGTCGCCGACGGATGAGCCGGATCGCCAATGCCACTCGCCGGGCGCCGTGGCCAGCACGCGCACAACGAACTCCTTGCCGCCGTTCCAGAAGCCGTAGACGCGCTTGACAAACCCGGGACCTTCGAGGTCCACCCAGACGTCGACTTCGACGTAGGGGTTTGCGTACTCTGCCTCGGCATGCAGGACCAAGTCGAGCTTGGTCCAGACCGGCACCTCTCCTGCCGCCATGGACGATTCCTCCCTGTAGTGCCCCGGGGTCCGCCTAGCGGCCGACCCACTCGGGCTTGTTCTTGTTGACGAAGGCGGTGACGCCGCGCCGGAAGTCCTCGCTGCCATAGATCAGCGAGACCAGGTCGTCGGCAGGGTCGATCTCCCGTGCAGAAATCCGGCGCATCGCTTCCTTGCTGACCCGCAGCGTCAGCGGCGCATTGGCGAGCAGCTTGTCGACGATCTCGGCCGCGGCCGCGTCCATCTCGTCGCGCTCGGCAAGCCGGGTCACGAAGCCGGCGGCGAACGCCTCGTCGGCGTCGATGAATTCGGCGAGCAGCAGCATGCGCTTGGCGCGCGTCTCGCCGAAGCCTCCCATGATGCGAGCATAGGTTTCCATGGAGACGCAGTTGCCGATGGTGCGCGCAATCGGGGTGCCGAACTTGGCGCCCCTGGCCGCAAGGCGAATGTCGCAGCAGGCAGCGATGTTCAGCCCGCCACCCACGGCCCAGCCGTCGATGATGCCGACGGTCGGCATCGGCATGTCCAAGAGCCGTCGGAAATAACGGTTCATCTTGGCTTCGTAGACGACGCCGTCCTGCCCGCCCGCGAACTCCTGAAACTGGCTGATATCAGAGCCGGCCACAAAGGCTTGGCCGCCCGCTCCCCGGAACGTCACCACGCGCACGCTTTCGTCCGCCGTCAATTCCGCGCAGATAGCGTCGAGTTGCTCATACATTTCCCAGGTGAAGGCGTTCCTTGCCTCGGGCCGATCGAACAGGACGTGAGCCACTGCGCCATCACGGGTAAGGCGAACACTACCGGAAGCCGCGCTGGTCATGCTCCGAAGGCCCCGGCCTCGAGCAGCGTGTTCTGCTCGGCCTCGAGCCCCACTTCCGCGAGGATCTCCTGGGTGTGCTCGCCGCGCAGGGGCGGCGGCATGCGCACGGCGGCTGGTGTGGCCGAGAGCTTGGCGGGAAAGCCGAGGGCTTTGAAGCGGCCTTCGACCGGGTGCTCGATCTCGATCACCGCTTCGCGGTGCCGCACATGCTCATTGTCGAGCGACTTCGAGTAGTCATAGATCGGTCCGGCGGGCACGCCCGCTGCATGGAACGCCTCCACCCATTCCTCGGCAGTGCGGGTGAGGAAGACTGGTGCCAGCAGCTCTGCAAGTTCCGAGCGCCGGCGGACGCGATCGACATTGGTCGCGTACAGTGGATCGTCCTTCAGCTCGGGACGCCCGATCACCTCGCAGAGGATCAGCCAGAGCTTCTGGTTGGCCGCTCCGACCACGAAGTCGGCGTCGGACGCACGGAACGCCTGGTAGGGCGCGCTCATGCGGTTGGCGGTGCCTAGCGGGCCGGGCGACTGTCCGGTGGCCCAGTATTCGGTGCTTTCCCAGACAGAGAGGGCAAGCGCCGCATCGAGCAGAGAGGTGTCGATGTATTGTCCTCGTCCGGTCCTTTGCCGCCCGATCACCGCGCTCAATATGCCGTAGGCGGCGAACATGCCGGCGCCCAGGTCGCCGACAGGGATGCCGGACTTCACCGGCTCGACGCCGACGAGGCCGGTGGCACTGATCACGCCCGCCATCGCCTGGGCGATCAGATCGAAGCCGGGGCGCTGCGACCACGGTCCGGTCTGGCCGAAGCCCGAAATACTGGCGTAGATGAGCCGGGGGTTGATCTTGGAAAGGGTGTCGTAGTCGGCAGCGAGCCGCTTGGTCACGCCGGGGCGGCCGTTCTCGACCAGGATGTCGGCGCTTTCCACCAGCCGGTGCAGCAC
>JAEZFJ010000375.1 GCA_023437755.1 Pseudomonadota bacterium | reverse complement strand
AGATGTCGGTGTAGATGCGCGCCGTCACCGGGTGATAATTGCCGGTGCGGATATGGCAATAAGTGGCGATTCCGCCGCTCTCGCGCCGCACCACCATCGACAGCTTGCCGTGAGTCTTGAGCTCGATGAAGCCGAACACGACCTGCGCCCCTGCCCGCTCGAGATCCCGGGCCCAGCGGATATTGGCCTCCTCGTCGAAGCGGGCCTTGAGTTCCACCAGGCACGTGACCGACTTGCCGGCTTCGGCCGCCAACACCAGTGCCTTGACGATCGGGCTGTCGGCCGAGGTGCGGTACAGCGTCTGCTTGATGGCCACGACGTCCGGGTCGCGCGCCGCCTGCATCAGGAACTGGGCCACCACGTCGAAGCTCTCGAACGGATGGTGTACCAGGATGTCCTTGGCGCGGATGGCAGCGAAGCTGTCCCCATTGTAGTCGCGAATGCGCTCCGGGAAGCGGGCGTTGTAGGCCGGGAACTTAAGATCCGGACGGCTGATGTCGCAAATCCAGCGGGCGTCGGCGAGGCCGAGGAAGCCCTGAACCTCGAACACCTCCGTGTCCGACACGCCCAGCGGCTCACCGATCTGGCGCTTGAGCGCCCGCGGCATGGTACTCTCTATCTCGAGGCGGATTACCTGGCCCCGGCGGCGCTGGCGCAGGGCGGTTTCGAACTCCACGACGAGGTCGGCCGCTTCGTCATCGATTTCGATTTCGCTGTCGCGGATGACGCGGAAGGCGCCGGAGCCGACCACTTCATGGCCGGGGAACATCTTGTGGAAGAACAGCTTCACCAGGGTGTCGATGGTGACGACTTCGGTGCGTCCATCCGACACCAGCCCGGTCGGCAGGTTGATGAAGCGGTCGAGATTGCCGGGAATGCGGATCAGCGCCGTCAGCGGCAGGTCATTGTCGGGGCGCTTCAGCTCGAAGGCCAGTGCCAGCCCCAGATTGGGGATGAACGGGAATGGGTGCGCCGGATCGACCGCGATCGGGGTCAGTACGGGGAAGATTTCCTCACGGAACAGCTTCTGGAGGTAGTTCACCTGCTCGGACGTGAGATCGTGCTGCTCGTGAATGACGACGTTCTGCTCGAACAGTTCCTCGCGCAGGTTCTGCCAGTGGTCCTGCTGCTCGAGCTGCAGGTGCTGGGCGAGGGTCGCGATCTCCTCGAGCTGCTCGGCGGGGCTCAATCCGTCGGCGCTCTGCTTCTGCAGGCCGGCGCGCAACTGCCCCTTCAGGCCGGCGACGCGCACCATGTAAAATTCATCGAGATTGTTGGCCGAGATGGAGACGAAGCGCAGCCGCTCCAGCAGCGGATGGTTGACGTTGCCCGCCTCCTCCAGCACCCGCATGTTGAACTGCAGCCAACTGACCTCGCGATTGACGAAGCGGGCCGGGCTCGAGCGCAGCGCCTCCACGTCGGGGACCGGGGCTTCGGCTTCGGAGAATTCGCCCATCTCATTCATCGTCTGCAGTGTCCCAATCTGAGCCCGCGCCATGCACGCGCTGACGGCGATCCAAGGCCTCGGCCGCGATGCTGCGCGTGATGGCGGTGCCGCGCTCCAGCGCCATCCGGTCCATCAGGTCTGCGAGGATCACCGCCTCTTCGGCGGAACGTTCCATGCGCGCAACGATGTAGCCGATGACCTTGGGGTCAACGGCCACCTGCCGATCGGCAAACAATTTCACGAACATCTGTGACAATTGGATGTCGTCCGTCAGTTCAAGGCGGAAGGTCGCCGCCCGGCGCATCCGCGAGCGCACATCATCGGTGGCCAACGGCCATTGTGCAACCTCGTCGCGCGCTGTGAGCAGCAGCGGACGACCGTCGCGCATGGATTGGTTCAGCAGGTGGAAGAGTCCTGCCTCGTCATAGCCGCGTCGATCCACGTCCTCGACGACGAGCGGAGCCTGCCCGCCTTCTGCCGCGAGCCGCTCAAGGTCATCTGCTCCTGCGAAGCGAGCGCCGGTGCGGTCGGCAAAGATACGCACCAGGTGCGACTTGCCGGACTTGGCCGGGCCGATCAGCAGGGTGATGGGGTCGGGCCAGTGCGGCCAGGACAGGACGCGGCCGTGCGCCAGCTCATTGCCCTCCCCAACCAGGAAGTCCGCCTCGCCGTGCTGGGCTGCATGCCCGAGTTCGAGCGCCAGCTGCCGCTTCGGCGCACCTTCACTTGGCATCGACATCCAGAACCGTAGTCTGGCCACGGTACAGCGTGCTGTCCTTGTACTTGCGCACTCCATAGCGCACGAGCACGCTGCCGATGGCGGCCATCGGCACGGCCAGCAAGAGGCCGACGAAGCCGAAAATGGCGCCCAAAGCCAGGAGCGCGAACATCATCCACACCGGGTTGATGTTGATCGTCGAGCCGACGAGCTTGGGATAAAGGATGTTGCCCTCGATGAACTGGCCGATGAGGTAGATCGCGGCGATAATGGCGATGAACCACCACTCGGGCCAGAACTGCACGATGGCTATGCCCACCGACAGCACGATGCCGACGGCGAAGCCCACGAAGGGAACGAAGCTGAACAGCCCGGCGATAAGCCCGATGGCGAGCCCGAAATTCAGCCCCACTAGCGACAGCGCGGTGGCGTAGAAGCCCGCAAGGATCAACACCACACCGCCCTGCCCGCGGATGGCGCCGCCGATGGCGCTGTCTATATCCTGCAGCACGCCGAGGATTTCTTCCTTGTGCTCGCGCGGCAGCAGCCCCTTAAGGCCGTTCACCATCGCCTCCCAGTCGAGCAGCAGGTAAAAGCTGACCACGGGCGTGAAGACGATGAAGCTGATCGCGCTGATGACGGTCATGCCGCTGGCGAGCACTTCACCGGTCACCACGCCAGCCAGTCCGACCAGGCGCCCCATCAGGTCGGCGACCGTGGCTTCCACCTGTGCAGCCCGTTCCGGACCGAGCCACTGATTGAGTTCGGGCGCCCAGCGACGCGCCAGGGCCTGCAGGTCGGCGGCATAGCCCGGCAGCCTCTGAATAAGCCCGCCGACCTGCTGCGCGACCAGCGGCACCAGCATGTAGAACAGGCTGACGATGATGGCGATTACCACCAGCAGCACCGTCGCCGTGGCCCACCCGCGACTGAAGCGCAGGCGCTGCAGGTGGTTGACCAGCGGGTTCAGCAGATAGGCCAGCGCAGCACCCACCACAAAGGGCAGCAGGATGCCGCGGAAGATCCACAGCACGACAATCAGCACAACAAAGGAGCCGAGCCAGATCAGGACTTGATTTCTCAGGGACATCGGCGCACGCGGGCCTTGCTTCGCAGGGGTGGGAAAGCTATCAGGCCCTCTAGCTTCCGGCTCCGGCGTTGGCAACTGCCCAGGCTGTCCGGTTACGGCCTTACGCACGCTTTCCCCATTCGGTACCGCGCCATGTCCGACGCCCAGAACCTGACACCAAACGGCCTTTCATACAAGCAGGCCGGGGTGGACATCGACGCGGGCAATGCGCTCGTCGAAGCCATCAAGCCGGCGGTCCGCTCCACGCGCCGTCCCGGTGCCGATGGCGAGATTGGCGGCTTCGGTGGCCTCTTCGACCTCAAGGCCGCCGGCTTCACCGATCCGGTGCTGGTAGCGGCCAATGACGGGGTCGGCACCAAGCTCAAGATCGCCATCGACACCGGCCGGCACGACACCATCGGGCAGGACCTGGTGGCGATGTGCGTCAACGACATCATCGTCCAGGGCGCCGAGCCGCTGTTCTTCCTCGACTACTTTGCTACCGGCCAACTCGACGTCGAGCAGGGCACGGCCATCGTCAACGGCATCGCCGAAGGCTGCCGCATCGCCGGCTGCGCCCTGATCGGTGGCGAGACGGCGGAGATGCCCGGCATGTACCATGGCAAGGACTATGACCTTGCCGGCTTCGCCGTTGGCGCTGCCGAGCGCGGCACGCTGCTGCCCCGGCCCGACATTGCCGCCGGGGACGTCTTGGTGGCGCTCGCCTCCTCCGGCGTTCACTCCAACGGCTATTCGCTGGTCCGCAAGATCGTGCAGGTTTCAGGCAGCGACTGGTACATGGACGCGCCGTTCGCGCCCGGCCAGACGCTGGCCGACGCGCTGCTGACCCCGACGCGGATCTATGTGAAGCCGCTGCTCGCAGCCATTCGTGCCGGCATCGGCATCAAGGCGCTGGCGCATATCACCGGCGGCGGCTTCATCGACAACATTCCACGCGTCCTGCCCGAGACGCTCGCCGCGCACGTGGACCTCCACGCCATCGCCCCGCCCCTGGTGTTCGGCTGGCTGAGCCGCAGCGGCGGCATCGAGCCAATGGAAATGCTGCGGACCTTCAACTGCGGCGTCGGCATGCTGGCCGCCGTCGCGGCGGAAGATGCGGAACGGCTGGTGGCGCACCTCACCGACGCGGGCGAAACCGCGACGATCGTGGGGCGCCTGACGGAGCGAAGTGACGACGCCGTCACCTTCCAGGGCAGCCTCAAGCTTTGACACGCAAGAAGGTCGGCATCCTCATTTCCGGGCGCGGCTCCAACATGTCCGCGCTGATCGAGGCCGCCAAGGCGCCCCACTACCCCGCCGAGATCGTCGGCGTGCTCTCCAACAGGGCCGCCGCAGGCGGGCTGGCCATTGCGCAGAGCGAAGGCATCGCCACGGCCTCACTGGCGCAGAGCCGTTTCCCGAGCCGTGAGATGTTCGAGGACACGATGACCCAGGTGCTGGAAAGCTGGGAGGTGGAGATGGTCTGCCTCGCCGGATTCATGCGCATCCTGGGCGAGGACTTCGTGAACCACTGGGCCGGGCGGATGATCAACATCCACCCATCCCTGCTGCCCGCCTATCGTGGGCTCGACACCCATGCCCGCGCCATTGCGGACGGCGCAAGCGTGCATGGCTGCAGCGTCCACTTCGTTACACCGGGGCTCGACGAAGGTCCGGTGATCCTGCAGGCGGAAGTGCCGGTGGTGGCAGGCGACACGCCCGATACGCTGTCGGCGCGGGTGCTGGTGGAAGAGCACCGGATCTACCCGCAGGCGCTGGCCATGCTCTGCCGGGGCGAAGTTTCTCCGCCGGTCTAGTCGAAGGCCGGGTTTTCGGCTCGTCGGAGGCAGGCAAGAGCGCTGGAGCCGCAGATGACCTTTACCGATGACGACCTCACCCACCTGGACACCGCGGGCCTGCCGCCGCTGCCGGAGGCCCGGCGCAGCGGCCATGTGGAGCATGACGGCGCCCGGATATGGTACGCCGAATTTGGCGATGGCCCGCCCGTGGTCCTGCTGCATGGCGGCCTCGGCAATGCCGGCAACTGGGCGTACCAGGTCCCTGCCCTCGTCGCCGCCGGCTATCGCGTCGTGGGGATCGACAGCCGCGGCCAGGGGCGGTCCAGCCGCGACGCGCGCCCGTTCAGCTATGAGTTGATGGCGGCGGACACCCGGGCGGTGCTGGATGCGCTGGAAATCGACCGCGCAGCCTTCGTTGGCTGGAGCGATGGGGCGGTCACCAGCCTGGAAGTGGCTCGAGCGGCGCCCCGGCGGGGCGCCGGCGTGTTCTTTTTCGCCTGCAATGTGGACGAGACGGGCGCCCTGCCCTTTGAAGCCACGCCGCTGATCGACCGGATCTATGGCTATCATGTCGGCCAGTATGCTGCGCTGTCGCCGACGCCAGAGGACTTTGAACGCATGCGCGACGACCTCAACGTCATGCAGGCAAGCCAGCCCGACTACAGCCCGGCCGATCTGACCGCGATCACCGTGCCGGTGTGGAGCGTCATCGGCGACAGCGACGAGTTCATCCGGCGCGAGCACGCCGAGTACATCGCCAGGTCTGTTCCCAACGGACGCTTCCTGCTGCTCGAGGCGGTCAGCCATTTCGCACCGATCCAGCGGCCGGACGCCTTCAACGCAACGCTGCTGTCATTTCTTGACGCGGTGCTGCCCCATCACGGCGATTGATCGCAGCCATCGTTAAAATCGGTTCGACGCGACTCTGCGCCGGCGCTAGAGCTTGCGCACAAAGGGAGAACATCTCGTGCCGCTTCGCTACTGGTTGCTGATCATTCTGCTGGGGGCGGTGTGGGGCTGCTCGTTCCTGTTCAACGCGGTGCTGATCCGCGAGATCAGCCCGCTCTGGGTCGCTGCGGGGCGCGTGGCGATCGGAGCGGCGATCTGCTGGGTCTATTTCTTTGCCATGCGCAAGCGGCTGCCGTCCGGCGTCGGTGTCTATGCGCAATTGCTGGTGCTCGGCATCCTCAACTATGCCATCCCGTTCGCGCTGTTTCCCTATGCGGAGATGACGGTGGCGAGCAGCATCGTCGGTGTGATCAACGGGCTGACGCCGATGAGCACGGTGATCGTGTCGCAGCTGTGGCCGGCCGGGGAGAAGGCGACGTGGAACAAGGTCACGGGCGTGGCCATCGGATTCCTCGGCGCGGTGATCCTGGCGTCGCCGTCGTTCGCTGCGGGTGCCTCGGCGCAGGTGCTGGGGCTGCTGGCGGCGGTCGGCGCGACGCTGTGCTATGCGCTGACGCTGAACTATGCGCGGCGCTTCAAGGACGTGGATTCGGCGGTGGTGGCGACCTGTTCGTTGACCGGAGCGGCGCTGGTGTCGGTTCCCATAGCGCTGCTGTTCACCGGCATTCCGGTGATCACCCGCGTGGAAACCTGGGCCGCGCTGATCGGCATCGGGGCGTTTTCGACCAGCTTCAGCTTCCTGCTGGTGTACTGGCTGCTGCCGCGGGTGGGCGCGACCAATGTCTCGCTCAACACCTTCATCACGCCGATCTCGGCCATCCTGCTCGGCGTGCTGGTGCTGCATGAGCGGTTCGAGCCGGCGCATCTGGCGGGGATGGCGGTGATCTTCACCGGGCTCGTGTTCATGGACGGGCGGCTGGTACGGAGGTGGCGGCAGCCGCGCCCGGCCTGACGGGAACCACGGTGGGGACGGGGTCGTTTCCTCGGCATGACCCAGCCCCAACGACCAGACATCGATCCGCGACCGATCCCCGAGATCGTGCCGCAGCCGACGCCGCCGCAACCGCAGCCGGTCGAGCCCTTTCCCGGGCACCCGGCCGAGGTGCCGACGCCGGACCAGCCGATCGAGGATCCGATGCCCTCACCGGCACCGGAGATACCGCCCGAGCCCGGTCACGAACCTCGCCCGCGGGAGGTTTAGATGCGCGATCCCCACAAGCACGACCCCAAAATACCGCACAAGCACGAGCGGCCGGTGCCGGCGATGCCGAAGCACCTGCCAACCGGCGATGCCGAGCATCCGCACACCTCACCCCTGCGGCATGACGAGGACACGGAGCAGCCGGACCCGGCGTTGCCGCCGGAGCCCGGCCACGACATCAATCCGTAAGGATCAGGCGGCGCCGCCGTCTTCTTGCTCTTCGAAGGTGACGGCGACATCGGCATTGGCCGAAAGCCTCACCCTGTCGCCTTCCACTTCGGCGACCAGCCCGAGCGAGATGTAATGGTGGTGCCCCTTGTGGGCGCCCTCGCCGCTGTCGCTTTTCGTCAGCTTGATGCGATCGCCCTCGACGGCATCCACCTTGCCGACATGCACGCCGTCAGCACCGATGACCTCGTAGTGTTCCTTGATGTCGTTCACGTCAGCCATGGTTTGTCTCCGCGTTGAAGTCGGCACTAAACGCGTGAGCAGGGGATTTGCTGCGTGGAGCAGCGGTCCGCCTGCCGGCTGGCCGACGATTGTCTTGCGCCTGCCGCTGTGCTGCACTCGCGCCTTCAAGCGAGGGCCATGCCGTGTACATCCAAACCATAGAACCCGAAGCCGCCACGGGTGAACTGGCGGAGCTTTATGCCGCGGAAATCAAGGCCATGGGCCGGGTGATGGAGGCGACGCAATGCTGGTCGGCACGCCCGGACATGATCCTGCCCATCGAGCACCTGCTCCAGCAGATGCGCGACGGCTTCTCGCTCGGACTGCTCAACTTCCGGCTGATCACCTTCATTGCCGCCAAGCACGTGCCGTCGAGCTACTGCTCGCACGTCTATTTCCGCAGCCTCTCCGGGATGATCGGTCGCGAGCAGGCGCTGGCCGTGCAGCGCGACTACCGCAATGCCGGCCTTTCGCCGCAACAGGTGGAGATGCTCGCCTATGCCGAGCAGA
Source organism: Pseudomonadota bacterium (assembly GCA_023437755.1). Classification (GTDB taxonomy): domain Bacteria; phylum Pseudomonadota; class Alphaproteobacteria; order Rhizobiales; family Devosiaceae; genus Devosia. The sequence continues at coordinate 3,458 of JAEZFJ010000375.1, read as the reverse complement.
TCACCCGCGACGCCTCGAAGATCGGTCCCGAGGATATCGCAAGACTGAGGGCCGTTGGCCTGTCAGACATCAACATCGCGGACATTGCGCTCGCGGCTTCGTTTCGCAACTTCATGAGCCGGTACTTCGATGCCGTCGGCGCCACGGTGGAGCCGGAATTCCTCGACTCCGACCCCGAGGTGCGCGAACAGATGGCGGTGGGACGGCGCTGAGGGGCGCCTACTCGAGCCCGAGCTTCTTCTTCATCAGGTCTTTGAGCGCCTGCGGGTTGGCCTTGCCACCCGAAGCCTTCATCGCCTGACCGACGAACCAGCCGATCATGGTCGGCTTGGCCTTCACCTTCTCCACCTGATCCGGGTTGGCGGCGATGATCTCATCGACGATCTTCTCGATGGCACCGAGGTCGGTCACCTGCTTCATGCCGCGACGCTCGACGATCTCCGCAGGTTCCCCTTCCGGCTCCTCGGCGATAACGATCTGCAGCAGATCCTTGGCGCCCTTTGACGAAATCGTCCCGGCGGCAACGAGGTCCACAATAGCGGCGACCTGGCGCGGCTGCAGGTGGGTTTCCCACACGGCCAGGCCCTGCGAATTGGCATAGGCCGCCACGTCGGCATTCAGGAGGTTGGCAACGGCCTTGCCGTCACGCTTGCCGCCGCCATGGGCGACGCAGGCCTCGTAGTAGTCCGCCGTCTCGCGATCGAGGGTCAGAACCATGGCGTCATAAGCGGTTACGCCGTACTGCGAGATGAACCGGGCCTGCTTCTCGTCCGGCAGTTCCGGCAGGTGCTGGGCCAGTTCTTCGATGAAAGCGTCGTCGAACTCGAGCGGCAGCAGATCCGGATCGGGGAAGTAGCGGTAGTCGTGCGCCTCTTCCTTGGAGCGCATCGACCGCGTCTCGCCGTTCTTGGGGTCGAACAGCCGCGTTTCCTGGTCGATGGTGCCGCCATCTTCGAGGATGTCGATCTGGCGCCGCGCCTCGTACTCGATGGCCTGCCCGGCAAAGCGCACGGAGTTGACGTTCTTGATCTCGCAGCGGGTGCCGAACTCACCACCGGGGCGGCGGACGGAGACGTTGACGTCGGCGCGCATCGAGCCCTGCTCCATGTTGCCGTCGCAGGTGCCCAGATAGCGCAGGATGGTGCGGAGCTTGCTGAGATACGCCTTGGCCTCTTCGGACGAGCGCAGGTCGGGCTTGGAGACGATCTCCATCAGCGCCACGCCCGAGCGGTTGAGGTCGACGAAGCTCATGTTGGGGTGCTGGTCGTGGATCGACTTGCCGGCGTCCTGCTCGAGATGAAGGCGCTCGATGCCGATCTCGATTTTCTCGCCATCCACGTCGAGCAGCACCTTGCCTTCGCCGACAATCGGATCCTTGAACTGGGAGATCTGATAGCCCTGCGGCAGGTCGGGGTAGAAGTAGTTCTTACGGTCGAACACTGAGCGCTTGTTGATCTGCGCCTTGAGCCCGAGGCCGGTGCGCACGGCCTGGCGCACGCATTCTTCGTTGATGGTCGGCAGCATGCCCGGCATGGCCGCATCGACGAAGCTGACATTGGAATTGGGCGGGCTGCCGAACTCGGTCGACGACCCGGAGAAGAGCTTGCTCTCGGAGGTCACCTGGGCATGCACTTCCATGCCGATGATGACTTCCCAGTCACCGGTGGAGCCGGAGATCAGGCGCTTCTTGTCAGGGGTACGGGTGTCGACGATGGTCACGGATCAGTCCTGCAACAGGCGAATTGTGGTCCCTGATTAATCAGGTTGCGGGTGGGATGCAACGGAGCAACTCGGCTTCTCGCAGACCTCATGGTCAGCCTGTCGAACCACGAGGTCGATAGCACTGTGGCCGCGACCTCGTCCTTCGACAGGCTCAGGATGAGGTCTACGAGGGATTAGGTCTGCGAGAGCGTGGCGTCAGGGATCAGTCGTCATCCTCGATGAAGCCCTCGTAGGGGTCGAGGCGCTTTTCAAGGTGGACGCTCATGAAGGGCGAGTGGGCATCACGGCCGTCCGGCCGGAGCGCCAGGATGCGATAGCCCTGCTTCTCGTAGAAGCGGACAGCGCGCACGTTGTCGGCAGGCGTCTCGAGATGGACGCGCTCGGCGCCTTCGAGCTCCAGCATCGATTCCATGCGGCGCAGCAGCATCGAGCCGAGGCCGTGCCCCTGCAGTTCCGGCATGACGAACAGATAAGGAATATAGGCGCGCCGATGCGCCCGTGAGCACCAGCCGACCACGATGTCATCGACGTTGACGACAATGGTGCGGGCGAGTTGCTCGCGAACGGCCTGGGCGAGGCGCCGCCGCTCGGCGTCGCGCAGGCCCGGTTGCTCATCAAGCAGCGGCAGGATGCCGCTCTCCCACGCGCGGTAGGCGATGTCGGCAAGGCGCGGTGCTTCGGCCGGTTCGGCCTTGCGAATGCTGATCCCTGCCATGGTCTCCTCCTAGGAATTGCGCCGCCGCGCCGCGATGATTCCCTTCTCGTAATTGACGTTCCAGTCGATCAGGGTCCGCCACACAAGTTCGGCCTGATCCTCGTCAAGATCAAGAGCCAAACTGCGCTCGCGAATGCGGCCGATCACCGCCTCGATCCGGGAAAGATCGCGCGCTTCGTGCGGGTCGGTCTTTATTTCAGCCATACGTGTGACATAGCGGTGCCGCTCGGCAAACAGCGCCAGCAGCGCCTGGTCGATGCGGTCGATCTCGGCGCGCACGTCTTCCTTGGTGGTGCATTCGGCTGGCGTCTTTTGCGGGCTCACTTGCGGGTTCCTGATCCTTGCAGTCGTTGCTGGTTTGCACCGCATCGGTTGCGATTTCAACCGCCAGCCGTGCCGCCTCTGGACAGGCGCCACGCCGGCGCTATGTTCCAGCCCATGTCTAGCCAGTCCGGGATTGCTTGAGCCCCGTCACCGCGTGTGACGGGCATGAATAAACCGGCGGCGGCTCTGCGGAATGCGAGCCGGCGTCCAAGTTTGTTCGCGGGTGCGTGCGCCCGTCCAAGGCAATCCCGACCTGATGGACATTTCCCGAGACGAACAGCGGGTGCTGCACGCACTCGCGCAGGGCGGCTTCATCGCCCTGATCAAGAACGATCGCGGCACGATCGTCGACTACCGGTTCTTCAACCGCGATGGTTGGCTCGCCAGCGGCCTCACCCCGCTGCTGTTCCGCAAGCTCAAGGCCAAAAAGGCGATCAAGTCGCAGGGCGGCCAGCCCTACCGGATCACCAGGCGCGGTCTGGAACTGGTGCGCAGCCAGCACGACAACCGCTGAGTGCAACAAAAAGCCCTCGGGTGAAACCCGAGGGCTTGATCTCGTGGTTGAACGCCCGTGCCTAGTGCCGCGTGACGTCGCTCAGCGCAGCGGCGATGTGTTCCCATTCCTGGGCGACGCTGGGGGTGGCGCGGCGTTTGCCGGCACGACGATACCAGTAGTCGGCATTGCCCATGTCGGCTT
>JAEZFJ010000142.1 GCA_023437755.1 Pseudomonadota bacterium | reverse complement strand
CCCATGCCGCGCATCACGGCACGCACGTCGGCGAAGTCGAGGTTGATTAGGCCTTCCTTCACCATCAGGTCGGTGATGCAGGCCACGCCGGAGAACAGCACCTGGTCGGCCATCGCGAAGGCGTCGGCGAAGGTGGTCTTCTCGTTGGCAACGCGGAACAGGTTCTGGTTCGGGATGACGATCAGCGTGTCGACGTGCCGGTGCAGCTCGTCGATACCGTCCTCGGCCAGCCGCGCACGGCGGTTGCCTTCGAAGTTGAACGGCTTGGTCACGACGCCGACAGTGAGTATTCCCTGCTCGCGGGCAGCCCGAGCCACCACGGGTGCCGCGCCGGTACCGGTGCCACCACCCATGCCGGCGGTGATGAACACCATGTGCGAGCCGCTGAGATGATCGTTGATCTCGTCCCAGCTTTCCTCGGCAGCGGCCCGGCCGACTTCCGGATGCGAGCCGGCGCCAAGACCTTCGGTCACGCCCACGCCCAGCTGGATGATGCGCTGCGCCTTGCTCAGCGCGAGCGCCTGCGCGTCGGTATTGGCAACGACGAAATCGACCCCGTCGAGACCGGACTCGATCATGTTGTTGACGGCGTTTCCGCCGGCGCCGCCGCACCCGAAGACGGTGATGCGGGGCTTGAGTTCCTTGATGTCCGGAATAGTCAGGTTAATGGTCATGAGCGAACCCGTGGTGGCGTGTTGGGTTAAGATTTACCCACCCAAACGTTAACCAGCCCCTAACAATTGGCGCTTCCGGGTTAACACTCGCGCAATATGCGACACCCGCGCGTTACGCATTCACCTCTCGTAAACCAACCGGGCGCGACCGCAGCAGCGCCTTGCTCCCGGTGAGTTGGGGGTTGGCGACGGCGAGGCCGGTGCCGAACACTACGGCATCCTCGACAAGGCCGGTTGTTGTCTGCCCATACCGCTCCATGGCGGCCATCCGCAGGCGCCACCCGAAGTAGGACGACACCAGGGCCGCACCGACTGCGATCGCCGCACCCGCGACGCGCTGATCCCTCGGCGCCAGCGCGGCCCCGGCATACGCGGAAGTGACGGCACGCACCGCAAGCCCGATGGGCACTACGCGGTCTGGGGCAGACTTCATCTTGTCGCCGGCCATCTCGGCCGCCGCCAGCGCCGTGGCCCCTGCGGTGACCAGCGGGTTCAGCATCAGCTTCTGCAGTGGCAGTTCAGCCGGGACCTCCCGACGGTAGGTGGCGATGGCAATCGCGGCCAGGGGCGAGATGCCGCGCTGGCCGGCAACTAGGCCGACAAGGAAGGATCGAAGCATGAGCACCTCCAGCAATGCCGAAGGGCAACGGGCGGAGAGCCGAAAACGATCCTGAACCGCACTGGGCTCTAGAAACTGTGCCGCAGCCAACTGCCCACGCGTGCCAGGTAGCCATCCGTCCCGGTGAGCTTGTGGCTGCCGCGCGGCTCCTGGTATTCCTGCGAGCACACCTGCGGGTAGACCAGCATGCCGGCAACCGTTGCGAAGGCCGCGCTCTTGGCCATGTCCGGCAGCCCGGCGATGCCCATCGGGCGACCATTGCGGACGTTGCGCGCCAGCGTGCGGCGGGCAACCTCCGGCAAGCCGGTCAGCTCGCTCGCCCCACCGGTCAGCACGAAGCGGCGACCGCAGACATCCATCATGCCGGTGGCCTGCATGCGGTCGCGAATGGCGGTGAGGATTTCCTCGATGCGGGGCCTCATGATGCGGGTCAGGACCGAGCGGGCGATCTGCCCCGGCGCTTCGTCCGGCTGAGCCCCGACCGGGTTGATCGGGATCATGTCGCGCTCGTCCGACTGGCCCGGCAGCACCGAGCCATAGAAGGTCTTGAGCCGCTCGGCATCGGCAACGCTCACCGACAACTGGCGGGCGATGTCGAGGGTGAGGTGGTGCCCGCCGATGGCGAGGGCGTCGGCATAGACCAGGTGGCCATCGTTGAACACGGAGACGGTGGTGGTGGCGCCGCCAAAGTCGATGCAGGCAACGCCAAGCTGGGCTTCGTCATCCACAAGGGTCGCAAGACCGGCAGCAAATGGGGTGGCGATCAGCGCTTCGATCTGCAGGTGACAGCGGTGCAGCACGAGTTCGAGGTTACGCATCGCCAGCGTCTCGGCGCTGACCACGGCAACGTCGACGCCAAGCGTGTCGCCCACCATGCCTTTGGGTTCGCGGATGCCCTTCTGGCCGTCGATAGCGTAACCGATCGGCAACGCATGAATGATGGAGCGCTCCGGGCGTACCGAGCGTTCGTTGACCGCGCGCAGCACGCGCACGATGTCGGTCTTTTCGACCTCCTGGCCACCCAGTGACACCGACGCCGAGAACGTCTCGGAGCCGAGCCGGCCGGCGGTCACGTTGACGATCACCGACTCCAGCGTCAGCCCCGCGGCGCGTTCGGCCATGCCGACTACGGCGCGAATGGCATGCACGGCCGCCTCGATATCGGTGACAACGCCGCTCTTCACCCCTGCCGAAGGCCCGTAACCGAAACCGATCACTTCCGCCTGGTGCGAGCGGCCGCGAAGCGCCCTCCCCTCACCGCGCGGCACCCGCCGCGCGCTCACGCAACAGATCTTGGTCGAGCCGATATCGAGCACGGCCACCAGGGTGGTCTTGCCGGGCTGCACCGGGCGGAGCCGGGATGTCATGGCATCGGTCATCATGGCGGGCTCAGTCTTTATCGTCTTCGTCGTCGCGAACAGTGGGACGCACCGCCACCAGGTGCGGCACGCGGAGGTCGATCAGGGTCACGTCACGGTCCAGCAGCTGGTAGTCGTTCTGGTAGGTCACGAGGTGCCGCAGCGCCTGGGCGACACCCAGTTCCGGCAGTTGCACCCGCAGGCCCGTGTCATAGATCAGGTCCCAGCGGCGGTCGGCGATGCGGGAAAGTCCCCACAGCCCGTCCTTGAGCAAAGGAAACTGGTCGAGCGCCCGGATCATCACCATGGCGTCGTCATTGGCACCGTCGCCCACGACAAGCGGCAGTTCGCCATAGGCGCCGCGGTCCTCACCGATCTGCTCGCCCATGGAGTCGATCACGAAAGTGATGCCGTCGACGCGCCAGCGGGCGACCGGCACCTTCTCGGTCACCACTACGGTGACGTCGCCGGGATAGGATTTGCGCACGCTCACCGCGTCCACAGCCGGCAACTCGGCAATGCGCTGGCGGGCCGCCTCGACGTCGAACGCGACGGTGGACGTGTGCGGCTGAATGCCCAGGGCATCGAAGATCGCCTGCTCGCTGGTCAGCGTCTGTCCACTGATCGAGATTTCGCCGATGGCGAGCCCGGCGGCAGCCGCCTTGCCCTGCGCCAGGTCGCCGAGCGCGAGTGCTGCAGAACCCAGTGGCTCACGGACCTGATAAAGGGCTGTTCCGGCAGCAAGCAGCGCCAGCACCAGCCCGACACGACGGATGGTTTTGCCATGCAGCAGCACCAGCCAGCCGAGGCGGGTCCTGAGCTTGCGGCGCGCTGGAGGCAGGACAACAGGCAGCGCACGCGGATCGATGGGCCGCGCGCCGGCGAGAAAGGCCTCGCTCTTTACCTGTTGCAACTCGCGTCCTCCACCAT
>JAEZFJ010000303.1 GCA_023437755.1 Pseudomonadota bacterium | reverse complement strand
CCGTCAGGCGGTGGAGGGGGGTGCAGCGCGCGCTATCGTAGAAAGAACGCGGGCAGGCTGGGTCTCGACGTCAACGGCTGGGAAGCGCAGGACCTTGATGCCTTCGCGGACCAGCCAGGCGGTCCGGCGTTCGTCCCCGATCCGCCGATCGGCGTGGGACGGCCCGTCGACTTCAACAGCGAGCATTGCAGCGGAGCAGTAGAAGTCGAGGATGTACGGGCCGATCGGGTGCTGGCGGCGGAAATGCAGGCCCAGTTCTTTGCGGCGGAGAAGGGACCATAGGGTGCGTTCGGGCTGCGTCATGGCACGACGCATCTGCCGGGCACGGTCACGAATGAAGTCTGGTGCCCGCACGCCTTGTTCCGCGCCTGTTGCTCCCCCCTCCACCACGCTACGCGCGGTCCCCCTCCCCCGCAAGCGGGAGAGGACGGGCGCGCGTTGGGTGCACACTGCAAAGGAAAGGGGCGCCGCAGCGCCCCTTTGTTCGTCACCCTTGAGACCGCGCCTACCGCGGCAGGTCGCTGCGGCCCATCAGCCACTCGTCGATGGCGCGGGCGCACTGCCGGCCTTCGCGGATGGCCCAGACGACCAGTGACTGGCCGCGGCGCATGTCGCCGCAGGAGAAGAACTTCTCCCGGCTGGTCTGGTACCGGATCGTGTCGGCCATGACGTTGGAGCGCTTGTCGACGGCGACGCCGGCCTCCTGGATCATGCCCTCCTGCACCGGGCCGAGGAAGCCCATGGCGAGCAGCACCAGGTCGGCCTTGAGCGTGAACTCGGTGCCGGGGATCGGCTGGAACCTTTCGTCGGCGCGGGCGCAGTTGAGCCCCGTCACCCTGCCGTCCTTGCCCTCGAAGTTGATCGAGGCGACAGCGAAGTCGCGGGCCACCCCTTCCTCCTGGCTCGAGGAGGTGCGCAGCTTCAGCGGGTAGTTCGGCCAGACCAGCGGCTTGTTCTCCTTCTCGGGAGGCATCGGCATGATCTCGATCTGCGTGACCGAGAGCGCCCCCTGCCGGTTGGAGGTGCCGATGCAGTCCGAACCCGTGTCGCCGCCGCCCACCACGATGACGTGCTTGCCGCCGGCGAGGATGGGGCTGAGGTTGTCGAGCGGTTCGCCGGTGATGCGGCGGTTCTGCTGGTTCAGGAACTCCATGGCGAAGTGGATGCCGTCGAGCTCGCGGCCCGGGATCGGCAGGTCGCGCGGCTTCTCGGCGCCGCCGGCCATGGCGATGGCGTCATACTGGCCGGCGAGTTCGTCGACCGAGATGTCCTTGCCGACATGCACGCCGGTATGGAGCACCACGCCTTCCGCCACCATCTGCTCGACGCGGCGGTCGATGACCTGCTTGTCGAGCTTGAAGTTGGGGATGCCGTAGCGCATCAGGCCGCCGATCTGCCGCGCCTTCTCATAGAGGTGCACCTCGTGCCCGGCGCGGGCGAGTTGCTGCGCCGCGGCCATGCCGGCCGGGCCCGAGCCGACCACGGCAACCTTCCTGCCGGTCTTGTCGGGGTTGACCTGCGGCGTGATCCAGCCTTCCTGCCAGCCCTTGTCGACGATGGCGCACTCGATCGTCTTGATCGCCACCGGCACGTCCCGGATGTTCAGCGTGCAGCTGGCCTCGCACGGGGCAGGGCAGATGCGGCCGGTGAATTCCGGGAAGTTGTTGGTGGAGTGAAGGTTCTTCAGCGCCTTCAGCCAGTCGCCCTTGTAGACGAGGTCGTTCCAGTCCGGGATCTGGTTGTTCACCGGGCAGCCGTTGTGACAGTACGGAACGCCGCAATCCATGCAGCGCGCCGCCTGGTCGCGGGTGCCCTTGTCGCCCAGCGGAATGACGAACTCGTTGTAGTTCCTGAGCCGTTCCTCGACCGGCAGGTAGTCGCGCTCGACGCGGTCGATCTCGAGGAATCCAGTGATCTTGCCCATTGTTCTTCCCCTTACTCGGCCGCCACGCGCTGCGCTGCTTCTCGGGCCTGCTCCATCTTGAGCAGGGCCTTGCGGTACTCGGTCGGCATCACCTTGCGGAACCGGGGCAGGTATTCGTCCCAGTTCGACAGGATGTGGTTGGCGCGCGAAGAGCCGGTGAAGCTGCGGTGGCGCAGGATCAGCTGGTAGAGCCGCTCGGCGTCACGCCGCTGCAGGTCGTGCAGGATCTCCACCACGCCCATGGTCTCGAGGTCGCCGTGGTGGCCGAATTCGCGGCCATGCAGGGTTTCCTCCTCGATGACGGGCTCGAGTTCGACCATCGACATGTTGCAGCGGCTCTCGAACGTCTCGTCCTCGTCGAGCACGTAGGCGATACCGCCGGACATGCCCGCCGCGAAGTTGCGGCCGGTCTTGCCCAGCACCACCACCACGCCGCCGGTCATGTACTCGCAGCCATGGTCGCCGGTCCCCTCGACCACCGCGATGGCGCCCGAGTTGCGGACGGCGAAGCGCTCGCCGGCGACGCCACGGAAGTAGCACTCGCCGGTGATGGCGCCGTAGAGCGCGGTGTTGCCGATGATGATCGACTCCTCCGGCACGTAGCCACGCTGTTCCGGCGGCCGCACCACGAGGCGCGCGCCCGAGAGGCCCTTGCCGACGTAGTCGTTGGCCTCACCCACGAGGTCGATCGAGATGCCGCGGGCCGCCCAGGCGCCGAAGGCCTGGCCGGCGGTGCCGGTGAGCGAGATGGCGATGGTGTCGTCGGGTAGGCCGGCATGGCCGTAGCGCTTGGCTACGGCGCCGCCCAGCATGGCTCCGGCGGAACGGTCGACGCTGGTGATGGTCGAGACGATCTTGACCGGCGTGCCGTGCTCGAGCGCGGGCATGGCCTCGGCAATCAGCTTGCGGTCCAGCACCTTGTCGATCGGGTGGTTCTGCTTTTCGGTGTGGGTGATGCCCACGCCTTCGGGCGCGTTCGGCTTCCAGAACAGCTTCGAGAAATCGAGACCCTTGGCCTTCCAGTGCGAGATGGCCTCGGTCTTATCGAGCATCTGCATCTGGCCGACCATTTCGTCGAACTTGCGGTAGCCCAGTTCGGCCATCAGCTCGCGCACTTCCTCGGCGACGAAGAAGAGATAGTTGATGACGTGCTCGGGCTTGCCGGTGAAGCGCGCGCGCAGCACCGGGTCCTGCGTGGCAACGCCGACCGGGCAGGTGTTGAGGTGGCACTTGCGCATCATGACGCAGCCGGCAGCGATCAGCGGCGCGGTGGCAAGGCCGAACTCGTCGGCACCGAGCAGGGCGCCGATCACCACGTCGCGGCCGGTGCGGATGCCGCCGTCGACCTGCACCGCGATGCGGCTGCGCAGCTTGTTGCCGACCAGGGTCTGGTGCGTTTCGGCGAGGCCGATTTCCCACGGCGAACCGGCATGCTTGAGCGAGGTCAGCGGGCTCGCTCCGGTGCCGCCTTCGTAGCCGGAGATGGTGACATGGTCGGCGCGTGCCTTGGCAACGCCGGCAGCGACCGTGCCGACGCCGACCTCGGAGACGAGCTTGACCGACACCTCGCCCTCGGGGTTGACGTTCTTGAGGTCGAAGATCAGCTGCGCCAGGTCCTCGATCGAATAGATGTCATGGTGCGGC
>JAEZFJ010000299.1 GCA_023437755.1 Pseudomonadota bacterium | reverse complement strand
GACATCATCCGGGCGATCTGGCGCATCGCGGCCTTCTTCAAGCATGAGAGCTGCGGTCAGTGTACGCCGTGCCGCGAAGGCACCGGCTGGATGATGCGGGTGATGGAGCGCATGGTTCAGGGTCGTGCCCAGAAGCGCGAGATCGACATGCTGTTCGAGGTCACGAAGCAGATCGAGGGCCACACGATTTGTGCGCTCGGCGATGCGGCGGCCTGGCCTATACAGGGCCTGATCCGCAACTTCCGGGACGTTATCGAGGCTCGCATCGACCAGTACACCTGGTCATCCACCAGCGACGGCGCAGTGCCGTCGATCGCTGCGGAGTAGGTTCATGGCAAGCATCAAAGTCGACGGCCAACTCATCGAAGTTCCTGACTATTATACGCTGATGCAGGCTGCCGAAGCTGCCGGCGCCGAAATCCCGCGCTTCTGTTACCATGAGCGTCTGTCTGTCGCCGGCAACTGCCGCATGTGCCTCGTTGAGGTGAAGGGCGGGCCGCCGAAGCCACAGGCCTCCTGCGCGATGTCCGTCAAGGACTTGCGCCCCGGCCCCAACGGCGAAGCGCCGGAGATGTTTACCAACACGCCGATGGTCAAGAAGGCCCGTGAAGGCGTGATGGAATTCCTGCTGATCAACCACCCGCTGGATTGCCCGATCTGCGATCAGGGCGGCGAGTGCGACCTGCAGGACCAGGCCATGGCATATGGCGTGGACAAGAACCGCTTTGCCGAGAACAAGCGTGCTGTCGAGGACAAGTACCTCGGGCCGCTGGTGAAGACCTCGATGAACCGCTGCATTCACTGCACGCGGTGCGTGCGCTTCACCACCGAAGTTGCCGGTATCTCCGAGATGGGTCTGCTGGGTCGCGGCGAGGATGCCGAGATCACGTCCTATCTCGAGCGGGCGCTGACCAGCGAACTCCAGGGTAACGTGATCGACCTCTGTCCGGTCGGTGCACTGACCAGCAAGCCCTATGCCTTCCACGCCCGCCCGTGGGAGCTGAACAAGACCGAGTCGATCGACGTCATGGATGCCGTGGGTTCCGCCATTCGCGTCGATAGCCGCGGCCGTGAAGTCATGCGTATCCTGCCGCGCGTGAACGAAGCCATCAACGAAGAGTGGATCAGCGACAAGACCCGCTTTGTATGGGACGGACTGAAGACCCAGCGGCTTGACCGGCCGTATGTCCGGCGCAACCGCAAGCTGGCCGCCGCCACGTGGGAAGAGGCGTTCTCCGCCGTTGCCAAGGCCGTGAAGAAGCCGGGCGCCCGCGTTGGCGCGATCGCCGGCGATCTTGCTGGCGTCGAAGAGATGTTCGCGCTGAAGTCGCTGCTGGCGTCACTCGGCTCATCGAACATCGACGCTCGTCGTCCCGGCTCTGCATTGTCCCCGGCTGCAGGACGCGCCAGCTACATCTTCAATCCGAGCATCGCCGGAATTGAGGAGGCGGATGCCATCCTCCTGATCGGCACCAACCCCCGCCGTGAGGCATCGGTATTGAACGCGCGCATCCGCAAGGTGTGGCGAGCGACCGGACTGCCGATCGGACTTATCGGCGAGCCTGCCGATCTCACCTACACAGCCATCCACCTTGGCGCCGGCGTAGACACGCTCTCAGAACTGGCCGCCGGACGCGGTGAGTTCGCAGAGCTATGGGCTAACGCCAAGCGCCCGCTGGTGATCGTTGGCGAAGGTGCCGCCACCGGCGACGTGCTCTCGCTCGCCGCCAAGGTTGCGACCGCCAACGCCGGGATCGAAGAAGGCTGGAACGGCTTCGCCGTTCTGCACAATGCAGCGGCCCGCGTCGGTGCGCTCGACATCGGCTTCGTGCCGGGGCAGGGCGGTGCCGACACTGCGGCCATGCTGGCCGGTGGCGTCGATGTGTTGTTCCTGCTCGGTGCAGACGAGTACGACCTGTCGGGTCTTGGCGACACGCTGGTTGTCTACATCGGTACCCATGGTGACGCCGGGGCAACCCGGGCCGACATCATCCTGCCGGCGGCGGCCTATACCGAAAAGAGCGCGACCTATGTGAACACCGAGGGCCGCGTTCAGGTGACCACCCGTGCGGTGTTCCCGCCAGGCGAAGCCAAGGAAGACTGGGCCATAATTCGTGCTCTGTCGGCCGTGGTCGGCCAGACCTTGCCGTTCAACTCGCTGGCGCAGTTGCGAGCGGCGATGTACGCGCAGTACCCGCACCTGGCACAGCTCGAAGCAGTGGCTCAGGTCGATGCGGCCGACGTTGCACGGCTGGCTGGCGCAACCTCCATGGCGCGCGCAGCGGCGTTCACCAGCCCGGTCACGGATTTCTATCTGACCAATCCCATCGCGCGCGCTTCCGCCGTGATGGCCGATTGTTCGGCCTTGCAGGCCGGACTGCGGCAGGCGGCGGAGTAGGGGAGCACAATGGACTTTATCGTCACCGCCCTCGACTACCTGCTGGGCATCCCGGTCCTCGGCCTCGGCGTTCAGGTGGGCTTCATCTGGAAGGCCCTGCTGCTGCTCGTCGCGCTGCTGCTGTTCACCGCCTTCATCCTGCTCGCCGACCGAAAGGTCTGGGCAGCGGTGCAGATCCGGCGCGGTCCTAACGTGGTTGGGCCCTTCGGCCTGCTGCAGAGCTTTGCCGACCTGCTGAAGTTCGCGGTGAAGGAAGCCGTGATCCCCGCGGGCGCGGACAAGGTGCTGTTCATTCTGGCGCCGCTGATCACCGCCACACTGGCGCTTGCCGGTTGGGCCATCATTCCGCTCGACGCGGGTTGGGCGATGGCGGACATCAACCTCGGTGTGCTGTACCTGCTCGCGATCTCTTCGCTTGGCGTCTACGGCGTGATCATCGGCGGCTGGGCGTCGAACTCGAAGTACCCGTTCCTCGGGTCGCTCCGCTCGGCAGCGCAGATGGTGTCCTATGAAGTCTCCATCGGCCTCGTGATCATCACGGTGCTGCTCTGCGTCGGTTCGCTGAACCTGACCGAGATCGTCATCGCGCAGCAGGAGATGGGACTGGCGCACACCCTTGGTGTGCCGTGGCTCAGCTTTCTGAACTGGTTCTGGCTGCCGCTGTTCCCGATGTTCATCGTGTTCTATATCTCGGCTCTCGCCGAGACGAACCGGCCGCCATTCGACCTGGCGGAAGGTGAGTCCGAACTCGTCGCCGGCTTCATGACCGAGTACTCGGCGACCCCATACATGCTGTTCATGCTGGGCGAGTACATCTCGATCCTGCTCATGTGCGCCATGACCACAATCCTGTTCCTGGGTGGCTGGGCCGCGCCGATCGACCTGCCGCCCTTCACCTGGATCCCGGGTGTGGTGTGGTTCGTCCTCAAACTCTCGATCGTCTTCTTCTTCTTCGCGATGACGAAGTCGATCGTTCCCCGCTACCGCTATGACCAACTCATGCGGATCGGCTGGAAGCTGTTCCTGCCGCTGTCGCTGGCCATGGTCGTGGTTGTTGCTTTCGTCCGCAAGCTCCCGGGCTGGGGTTGGCATGGAGGTGTCGCGTGATGCGAGCCCGCCAGTTTATCAATACGCTCCTGCTGCAGGAGCTTTTCGTGGGGTTCGCCCTCGCGATGAAGTACTTCTTCGCCCC
>JAEZFJ010000287.1 GCA_023437755.1 Pseudomonadota bacterium | reverse complement strand
CTGCATAGAGATGTCGTGCGGGATCACCTGAGCGCCCTTGGGCAGGTTCACGATCTCACCGCCGAACTCATTGATGCGAGCCAAGCCCCCAGGGGCGCTGCTCGTGCCCGTCGCAAAGCCGGGGATCTTGAAAGCCGTTCCGAAGCCGCTGATGCCCATGTTGAGCAGCGAGCGTCCTATGTCGCGCAGCACGTCCTTGAATATCTCGCCCGCATCCTTGCCCTCGAGGAAACCGTCAATGAGCGTGTCGAGAGCCTGCCGACCCGCCTGCCCCATCTCTTCGGCGGATTCCCGCACCCGGTCTTGGGCCTCTGCCAGCCGGGCAGCTTCGGACTGCGCCATGGCATAGCCAGAAGCCAGCTCCTCGATCTGTGCGAGGCGTTCTGGCGTGAGCTCAAGCCCATTCTCTGCCGCTGCGTTCTCAAGCTCCATCTGAGCTCGCAGACGCTCCACGGCATAGCCGTAATCGTCCACCAGCGGGTTGAGGGTGCGCTGAAGCTCCGTCTCTCGCTGAAGGGCAGCGATGCGGCGCTCCATCTGGGCTACGTCGTTGCTGTAGCGCTCGGCTGGGGACTTCTTGCCACCGCCCTTACCACCGCCTTTGTCTGCCCCCGCGGGAGCGTACTGTGGGTCGGCAACGCTGATGGTGCCCGCTCCGGAAACCGTTATTTCCAGTGGGGGAGCTTCGCCAGCAAGAACCCGCGCAAGAGCTTCGTCCTGCGGGGTCTGGCCGACCATGGAAAAAGTCTGCTCGATTACGCGGCTTGCTGCGCTGCTGCCAACTGACAGCCCCGAACCCCCGGTTACATTGTTGGCAGCAACCGCCGCGGCAAAGCCGACCCCTTCCAATCCCGTGATCCGTGAGATTTCGTTCGCCAATCCCCGAGCAGCCGCGATGCCGTCATTCATCCCCCCGACGAAGCTCTGAAGCGGGCCGACGATTTGGTCGAGGAACACCGCGAGGTCTGCGATGCCGTCGCCAAGGTTCAGGATGCCTTCGGCCATGGCCTGACTTGCGCCAGTCCCTTTGTCGAAGTCTCGCGCCACGTCGATAAGGCGGGTCTGAAGGTTCTCGAATGCCTGTGAAACGGTCAGGGTCGAGCTGGCAACCTTGTCCTCCAGGATCTGCGAACCTGCGAGGAAGCCGTCAAACAGTGCCTTGGAGGACAACTGGCCGTCGAGCATGATCTGGCGCAGTTTGGCAACGGAGCCATCGGCCTCCCTGATGCCAGCCGCGGCGGCCTGCAGGATGGTCGGCGCACCTTCCAGGATGGAGTTGAACTCCTCCGCTCGCACGACACCAGAGCCGAGCGCCTGGCTCAACTGGAGCAGCGCGCCGCTCGACTCCTGTGCCGACTGACCAGACGCCCGCAACGCCAGAGCCACCTTGTCCGAGAACTGGAGAAGTTGGTCCGTCGACACCCCTAGTTCGTTCTGCACCAGCGCAGCGCGCCCGTAGAGGGTGACGAGGCTTTCGAGGGGTGCCGCGTTCCGAAGCGCTGAGTTCCGAAGACGGTCATAGACCGCCTCAAGCTCTGCACCGGCCAGCCCTGCCACCTTCAGACTGTTCTCAATGCGCGTGGCGCTGTCGATGAGTTGGGTAGCGCCCCGCACAGCCGCCGCCGAGGCGAAGGCCACGGCAATGCCGCGCTGCAGCCCCATGAAACCGCTCTCCAGCCGGCGGTTCATGGATGCGAAGCGGTTTTCGATGCGCTTGGCCGAAGCATTCGCCACGCCGTTGGCGCGGTTCATTGTGCGCTCAAACTTGGTGATGCTGGCCTCAAGGCTGACCACTAGACGTTCGACATCGGTCGTTGCCATAAACTACCTCTGGGAACGGAGGAATCTCGATTGAAGAAAACGATCATTTTAGTGGCGGCGCTTGCCGCGGTGTCACAGGTACAAGCCCAAGAAAGTCTGCAATCATGTGCAGCCAAGTCGGCTTCAGAGCGACTAGCCTGTTATGACGCTCTCGCTGAGCAGGAAGCGTCTGTTTCCAAGGTCTCTGCTACTCGCAGTGAGTGGACCGTTAGAACAACCGTCAGCCCAGTGGACGACAGCAAGACCGTGTTCCTGCAGGTGTCAGGGGAAAACGGCATTACGAACCAGTACGGTCAAAGCGCTGAGATGATGCTGACGCTCGCCTGCCGCGAGAATACCACCTCAGCTTACGTGTTCTTCGGCGGACACTTCATGTCCAGCATCCAAGGCGCTGGACGCGTCACGTATCGGATCGACAAGCAGCCAGCGCAGACGAAGAACTTCGAAGAGTCTAATAACCACGAAGCACTCGGGCTTTGGTCCGGCGGATCCGCCATACCCTTCATCAAGGCCCTCTTCGGTGGCAACACCCTTTACTTGGAGGCCACTCCGTATAGCGAGAACCGCGTAAGCGACTTCTTTCCTATAGCGGGCCTTGAGGAGGCAATCGTACCCTTGCGCGAAGCTTGCAACTGGTGACTTAAGCGCCGAACGTTACCACCTCGGCGGGCACCAGTCGGAGCCCGTCGAGCTTGTATGTCTGCGTCGAGAGAGTGATCCCCGCAGGATCGCGCTCGATCCACTCAAAGAGTTCGTCGGCCTGTTCCGCGGTGAGCTTTGCGTTTTCCTTCGGCGTGTTGGCGTCCACATAGCCTTGGAAGGCCATCCAGAACTCCCACACTGACGCCCGCTTCACGTCATGGACTGTCCAGCCCATCGCGGCACCAAGGCCGTAGATCAGGCCGAAGCGCCACTTTTCGTTGGGGAGGGAGTCGAGCCTTTTGCCTTCCCCCTCCCCGGAGCTTTTTTTAGCGGTTCGTCTCGCGCCCCCATGAGACCGGCAGCAAGGATGGCATAGGCGAGAGGCACGTTCTCCAGCGGGGGCCGCTTCTCAACGTAGTCCTCCACCAGCTTCAGGGCCTTGGTGGGCTCCATCCCGCCGCCGATCAGGCCGAGGCGGATGGTGTGGCTGATGTCCCCAACGCGCCAGTGCTTGCCGGCGAGCCGGTCGAGGAGTGCCTGAGGACCGCAGTCGGTCTTGTCCTGCAGAAGCTCCAGTTCGCCCCACTTGAGAGCGAAGGTGTATTTGCCATCGGCCCAACTGATCGGGCCGATGGATGCATCACGGCTCACGAGCTAGTCGCCGCAGAGGTGCGGACCATCTCGCCGTCCGACTGCATGGACACGTTCTGCGTCACGCGTCGGCCGTTCGGTGCGCCCTGCTCCAGGCTCTCAACGTGCATGCGGCCGGTGTAGGTGTAGGTCGTCGTCGGGAACTCGTACTCGATCTTCACCGGCACGCTTTCGAGGCTTTCCCAGGCGTCGAACCACGTCACCGCGGACTCGGCGGCCAGAACGCCCTCACCGCTGACGCTGATCGAAAGCGACACGGTATCGCGCCCGACCCAGTCAACCTTGTCCGGATCGGAGCAGTCAGGAACGACGACTTCCTCAAGCCCCTTGTTGAAGGTGATCGACTTGGATGTGAAGCCGCAAGGTGCAGCGTAGACGATGGGGCTGGCATCATTGCCGATGAGGACGCGGACCTTGGACCCGCCCTTGATGGTTGTCGCGACGGCCATGCGGCCCTCCTATGAATGGCCGCGCTAGGCGGCGGGGTTGAAGTCGGGGGTTTCCACCGTGGCGGTGAATTGGATCGCCGCGTGGTTCGTAATGCCGTCCCGATCTCGCATGATCCGGGTCAGCGTGTGCTCGATGGTGACGAGGGCATTGGTGTTCAGTTGAATGTCGGCCCGGTGCAGCGTCCGCTTGATGGCGTCCGCGAGCTTGCGGACCTGAACCGAGCTGTACGCCTCACCCGCTCCCCACGACCAAGCGTCGATCTGGAACGTGATCTCCTCGGCGGTGATGCACCCCGCATCGTCGGGAATGACCGTCACCGGCCCCATGCTGATGTACGGCGAGGTCACGTCCGCGACCTGCTGGCCGTTCACCTGTTTCTCAGGCACGCGGTCGTAGATCTTGGTTGATCCCCCGAGAATGGTGGTGACAGCAGAGGTCGCCCGCAGCTTGTTGATGGCTGCGAGGGCAAGTTCGTAACTGGCGTCCATGTCAGCCCCCGGCTGCGATGCGGCGTGCGGCCTTGTTGACCGAGCGCGTCACCCGTCCCTTGGTGCGCTTGCGCAGCGCTCTCCAAGAAACATAAAAATACGGGCTCGCCGGCATGTCGCGGGTGCCGAACTCCTGCAACCGAGCCAACTGGAATTGATTGCGACTGCCGACCATTGTGGAGAGGTCGCCAGCATAGATGACGATCCGCAGATTTCCCTTGCCGCCTCGAACTTCACCGAGGGCCATCGAACCCTCCGGTGCGTCACCCCAAGTCCACCCGATTGAATTGGCTAGGTTGCCGGTGTCCCTCGGCACGAGAGACTTTGCCAGCATCACCATCTCGTTCGCCCCCTTTTCCATCGCGGCGCGGATTTCCGCCTGCACGGCGATGGGGAAGCGCTTCAGTTTGCGCTTGAGCCGGTCGAGCCCGAGAACGCGGGTTGCCATCTAGGACGCGGCGCCTTCCGTCACGAGGAATTCCAGCCACGCATTCTTGCCTGTTGGGTCAGCGGGCGGCGAGGTGACTGCGAAGACCCTGCTTGTGTCCCGCGTGTCCACCAACTGCCAGGCGGTCGTAATCTGGCGTGTCTGAGCCGTGTTCCGGACGGTGCAAACAAACGGCTGGCGCCCCTCAAGGCGTGCCGCCTGCACCGCCTCAGTGCCGCGCAGCGGGCGCAGGTTTGCCGACACGGAGAACTGCGTTGCGAAGGCGCCAGAGCCCGGAGCCGGGTTGCCCCAGCCATCGTCCCCGGCCGAGCGGCTTTGGGCCTGCAGACGCTCCCGTAGGGCGCCCGCGCGCCGGAAGTTCTCAGCCATTTTGCGTCAGCGAGACCACGCCGAGCTTCGCGCCCTTTTCGAGCACCAGAAGCGGCACATCATCGCCCATCACAGCGCGCCAGACATCTCGGAAGCGGCCCACCATCTCAGCGGTGGGATGGAAGTCCACCTGCAAGACGAACTTGTCACCCGGCTTCACCTCAATGCGCTGCAGATCGCCAAGGAAGCGGATTTCGCTAGGCTCGCTCATTTGTCACCATCCTTGACGGGCTTGGCGTCCTTGGCTGGCGCGTCCTTCTCGGTCACCTCGCCAGCACCGGCAGCGGCTGCGGCCTCGGCTGCGGCAGTGGTGATCATGCCCTCATACCCGGCCTTGAAGCCGATGGTGGACTGCATCGTGGGCTTGAAATCGAAGTCTTTGCTGAAGCGGAAGCGCGGCATGGCGATCTCCTATGCGAGTGATGGGGTGCGCAGGCGCCAGAGGAGCGCTACGAGCGGGCTGCGAATGTTCGGGTCGGTACCAGCCAGGCCGGCGAGCGCCTCATGGGCTTCCTCGCCGCCGTCGAGCAGGAAACCAACGGCCATGATGATGGCGGCCGAGACGCGGCCCGGCACGTCATCCGCCGTCCACGCCGGGTCGGGCTTGGGCTGCACGAAGTCGAGCACCATGTCCTCGGCCTGTTTGATCTTGAGCTCGATGTCGGCGGTGCGGTCGTCGTTCTCGACGAGATCGAGGCGCAGCGCGGCGTCTACCTGAGCGACAGTCACCAGTGCCATGGTCAGCCCACCTTCACCGGCTTCGGCTCGGCAGGTACCTCGACCTTCGCGGCCTTCCCATCTCGGCCGCGCTTAACCGATAGCCGCCACCCATCGCCCCCGTCAGGCTTGTCGGTGTTGCCGTCCTTCTGTGATATCCAGAACGAGCCGGCCCAGGTCACCCCGTCGCCCTTGGCGTAACCGCCCTCGCGACCGTCGGCCCACACGCCGCGATCAATGACGATGGGCAGGGTGAAAGCGAACTCCTTCACCTGTTCCCCGCGGGCAAAGCGCAGCGTGATGCCGCGCTCGCCATCGTGGATGACGTCGAGGTCATCGAACCCAAGCCCATCGGCGCCGTCCTGACCCTTGGCATCCACACCATCGCGACCGACGACCATGCCGAGGTCTTTCGTCGAACCGTCGGAGTGGGTCAGCACCAGGTGCCCGCTGCGATCGATCACGGCACCGGAGACGGAAACCGGCTGCGCCTTCTGCTCGAGCGCTGCCAGCCGCTTGGTGACGTCACCGACGGCGCGGTCGACATAGGTCTTCACCGCAGCGAAGCCGCGCTCGAATGCCTCTTGGAAATTCATCTCAGGCAGCCTCAGGAACGGCAAAAAGGCGTTCAGTGGGTGTGGGGTCGATTTCCGGCGCTTCGGCCGCTGGCGGGTTATCTGCGGGCTCCGCAGAGGCATTCGCGATCAACTGCGCATCCCGCGCCGCAATCGCCTCCACGGAATGGTCCTGCTGCTGCAGGTAGACCGTGCCGCCACCCGTCTTCAGCTTCTTCACTCCGAGGCGGTTCCGACGCTCGTCGAGCGTCAGCATGCTCTTGCCCTTCTCGAGCACGTCCATCTGCGTGGCCGCATCCATGCGCAGCAGGTTGTCGACGTCGAACTCGGTGCCGAGCTTCTCGCCGGTGCCCAAGCCTTCGTCCAGGCAGAGCTCGATGGCCTCGATCAGCACCTGAAGACACTGGCTGTAGTATTCCACGTTCAGCGCCTGGAGGTTGTTGGCCGTCGGCATCGCGCCGGAGCCCACCTTGTAGGGCGGCACGTGGTAGACCGAACAGACGATCTCCGTGGCGAGCTTCAACTGCTCGACCAGCTGAGCGTCAACGGCCTTGACTGCCATCGCCTCAAACTTAAGCCCATCGCCGAGCACAGCCACCTTGCCGCGGTTGCTGCCGGTGAAGTTGGCGTCCCAGTATTCCTTCAGCCGGTCGGCCGTGGCCTGGTCGATGAAGCCCGGAGCGGTGAGGATGCCGCCGGGCTGCGAGCCGCTCTGGAAGAAGTTCGCCGCGTTGTTCAGGATCGCCGAGCCGTGCATCGCGGACAAGCCGGCGGCATAGATCGGCGAGAGCCCGACCAGCGGATGGAACAAGCAGTTGAAGCGGTCGTGGATGATCTCGCTGGCGGGAATGGTCACCGAGCCTTCGGTGATGCCCGACAGGTGATCCGTGGCCACCTCGTAGAAGACATCACCCGATGGCGCCACCAGAGGACGGGTGCGCGTCGGATCCAGCACGAACATCTTGTTGACGACCCGCTTCCCATCGCGGGCCTTGAGGACATAGGCGTTGCCCCGGGCGAGCTTCGATAGCACCCAGCTTTCGAAGAACTGGATACGGTTCTGGTAGTGGTTCGGCTTCCGAAGGACAGGCGAATAGGCACTGTTCTTGGTCTCGGTCCAGATGCCCTCGTCGTCTTGCGCCACCAGCTTCACGCGGAGCTTGGCGATGTCGGAGGCGATCAGCGTCTGGCAGGAGAACACGGCATTGAATTGCATGGCGGTGTCGAACTTCACTTCGACATTGCGCTGCCACGCGCCAGCAAATGACTCGCCGATCACCGGCCACCAGCCGCGGTTCTGTGGCACAGCGGACAGCGCCTTGGCCTCCACCTGGCGCAGGTTTGTGCCATCGGCACCGATGCGGTATCGCGGCTTGTCCATCAGGAGGCCTTCGGCTTCGTCGCGCGCTTACGCTGCGGCTTCGGCTTCGCTGGGGTCTTGGGCTTGGCCGTTGGCTTCTGGAGAGCGGCGGACGGATCGGCCTGATCTGCTGGCACTTCACGGGCTCGCTTGAGGGCCACCAGGAGCCGGGCATCGCGAGGCGCCGCTGTGAACAGGTCACCGGCGGCCAGTCGGCGGGTGGCATAGGTCATC
>JAEZFJ010000227.1 GCA_023437755.1 Pseudomonadota bacterium | reverse complement strand
AACTCAAGGCGATCGCCGCCGACTTCTCCGTCGTGCCTTCGGGCGATACGCAGGTGGTCAGAATCGACCTGGCTCGGGATCGTCTGGCGACGCTGGGCTCTGAAGGCATGGCCTGGGTCCTGTCGCTGGGCGACATCCTGCTCACCCCGACCCAGCCCGTCGATCTCAGCCGCCGGCGCGACATCGAGGGCAATTTCGAGATCACCGCAGACCTCTCTCGTCCCGCGCGCGTGCACGACTTCCGTGACCCCGTTGTCGGCGACGTCCTGAAGGTCGTGACGACCTTCCCACCGGCGCGCGGGGTCACCCGTGCCTTCGACTACGTCGAATTCTCGGCGCTGCGCAGCGTACACGGGCTGGTGCTGAAGCCCCAGACACCGGATATATCCGTTGCAGTCGAGAACAGCCTTGCCGTGGTGAGCGCCCCAGGCGGCCTTACCGTTTCGGCCAGTGAGGGGCCGCGGGTCAGCTCGGCTGCAACTGGCGAAGTACCAAGGACCGGCTTCGTCGATCTCACTCGCCTCGCAACGGCCAGCCCCGGCGAGTTCAATGCGCGACTGGAAGAGCTGCAGGCTGCAGCAGCCGCCGCCGAGGGCCGGCACCGCGACGCCGCGCGGCTCGACCTGGCCCAGCTCTACCTCGCTCACGAACTGAGCTACGAGGCGATCGGCGTCCTGAACGCCATGGAGGGCAGCCTCGACTCCGACGCGCTGACCCGCAAGCTGCGCATGAGCCGCGCCATCGCCACGACCCTGGCGGGCCGGCCGCGCGATGCTCTGGCGATTCTCAATACTCCCAGCATGGGCCAGGACATCGACGCACTCGTGTGGCGCGCCATCGCCCGGGTGGAGACCTTCGACTACAAGGGCGCCCGGCTCGATGCCATCGAGGCCCAGGATGTGCTGTCCTACTACCCCGAATGGGCACGAAACGACTTCTATTTCGCCGCAATCCGGGCCGGCATCGAGACTAACGATCCCGCCATGGCGGAGCGTTTCCTCGATCGCATCGTCTTCGCCGATCTCAACAAGGAAGACCTGACGCTCTACCAATTGCTGTCGGCGCGGGTGGACGAGTTGCGTGGCCGCCCGCAGGAGGCGCTCGATACTTACGGGCAGGTGATCGCCGCCGATGTGCGCCCGACACGGGCCGAGGCGGTATACCGGACGCTGCGGCTGCTCGACCAGGCGGGCAATCTCGACCTCGAGAAGGCCACGCAGACGCTGGCAGCGGAATCCATGCTCTGGCGTGGCAACCCGCTCGAAGCCGACATGCAGAAGATGCTGGCCGAATTCTACTTCCGTGACGGGCAGTATCGCGCCGGTTTCGAGACCGTGCAGCAGGCCGTGGCCAACTACCCGGAAAGCCCGCCCATCAATGCCCTTCGCGACAACGCGCAGCAGGTGTTCGGCCAGCTGTTCCTGGATGGCCTTGCCGACTCCATCGGCCCGGTCGAAGCGCTGGCGCTGTTCTATGACTTCAGTCCGCTGACACCTCCGGGCGTGCGCGGCGACGAAATGATCCGCAATCTCGCCCGCCGTCTGGTTCGTATGGATCTGCTGCAGCAGGCCAGTGAACTGCTGCAATACCAGCTCGACAACCGCCTCCGTGGCATCGCCCGCACGCAGGTCGCCGCCGATCTTGCCGTGATCTACCTCGCCAACCGCCGGCCACAGGATGCACTGCGGGTGCTCAACGAGACCCGCCTCGCCAACATGCCCGACACGCTGGTGCGCCAGCGGCGCGTGCTCGAGGCACGGGCCTTGATCGACGCTGGGCGGGACGAGCTTGCGCTCGACATGCTGCGCGACATGGACGGCCCTGAGGTGGTGCAACTGAGGATCGACGCCAACTGGCGCGCCCGCCGCTACGATGTCGCCGGTGGCATGATCGAAGCACTCTATGCCGGCGAGCTGGGCCGTGGCCCCCTTACCCCGGCGGCACGGCTTGGCATTATCAAGGCTGCAGTGGGCTATTCTCTGGCGGGTGACGGGCTCAGCCTGTCGCGCCTCAGGAGCAAGTTCGGCGAGGCCATGGTGACCACGCCCGAATGGCCCATGTTCGACCTCGTCAGCGCGAACCCGCAGATCACCAGCCTCGAGTTCAAGCAGGTGGCCAGCCAGGTTGCGGGCGTGGAAGGCATCGACGCGTTCCTCGCCGCCTATCGCGCCACCTATGGTGCCGACGGGGCACTGGCGCCGCTGTCCGCTGCCGAAGGCACCGAAAAGGTGGCGAGCGCCCCCACCTCGAACGCGAGCTGATTACCCGCCGCTGACGAAGCTGCGGACCAGTGATCCCGCGACCAGGTACCAGCCGTCGACGAGCACGAAGAAGATCAGCTTGAACGGCAGGGAGATCACCACCGGCGGCAGCATCATCATGCCCATGCTCATCAGCACCGAGGCGACCACCATGTCGATGATGACAAAGGGCAGGAACAGCAGGAACCCGATTTCGAAGGCGCGCCTCAGCTCCGAGATGATGAAAGCTGGAATCAGCAGTTGCAGCGGAATGGCCTCGGGTTCGTCGGGCACTTCCGCCTCGGTGAGGTCGTAGAACAGCGTCAGGTCCTGTTGCCGGACATTGGCGCGCATGAATTCGTGGACCGGTGCGGCGCTCGCTTCGAAGGCTTCGGTGAACTCGATCTCACCGGCCATCAGCGGGGCGATGCCGTCATCATAGCTCTGCTGCAGAGTCGGCTGCATGATGAACAGCGTCAGAAACAGCGCCAGCGACACCATCACCGTATTGGGTGGCGCCGTCTGCAGGCCGATCGCGGTGCGCAGCAGCGACAGCACCACCACGATGCGGGTGAAGCTGGTCACCATCACGAGAACGGACGGCGCCAGCGACAGCACCGTGATCAGGCCGATGAGCTGGATCGCCCGTTCGGTCAGCGTGGTGTCGTCGCCGAAGTCGATCGACAGTTCCTGGGCGCTGGCGATCCCCGGTGTCAGCAGGAGGAGTGCGAGGCCGGCCAGCGCGCCCCAGGGCAGCAGTTGCTGCAAGCGGCGGGGGGCGCGCTCAGTTCTGCCGGGCTTCGCCGCCGTTCTGTTCAAAGTCGCCGCCTTCTACCTGCCGCTTGGCCTCGTCCTCTTTAGCTGAGTCGGGGACCGGGCGACCGGCCGGGGCGCCGTTTTCAGGGGAAAGTGGGCGGTTCTCCCCGACTGGCCGCAACAGGCCGGTATGGCGAAGCGACAGGTGCTGCTTGCGATCCGTCGGCTGGCCACTCTGGCGCAGTTGCTCGATGGCGGTGGCGGGCGCCGCCGCAGGGGCCGGGGCAGCCGCTGCCGGGGCAGGGCGGCGGCCACCAACCACCGGGATCGGTCGCCGGCTCTGTTGCGGCGCGGCCGGTGCTTCTTCCACCGCAATGCCGCCCTCCACCACGATGTCCTGCGGACCACCCACCAGCAGCAGGTGTTCGACATTGTCGCGCCGCACGATCACCAGTTGCCGCTTGGGATCGAGCGCCAGCGTATCCACCACCGACAGCCGCCGGTTGCGGCCGCGGCCGATGTTAGAGGAGGCGGAGAACACCAGCTTCAGGAGCCACACCCCAAGCACGATGAGCACGAGGACGATGCCGAGCGCCAGCAGCGCGGTGATCAGGGTATTCTCGGCGCCGAAAAGGCTGGTGAGGAACTGCATGTGTACTCCCGTCCTGCCGAATCCGTGCGGCAGATAATGCCTACTTAGCGACTGCCCCTTGCATTATGCGAGGGCTAAACCGCAACACCGCGGCCCGGTTAACGCCGTGTTAACCATGAGCCCGGCAAGAATTGCCCATCGGGGTTACCCCACGAGACTCAATGGAGCAATGGCCGATGGGCCTTCTCAACATGCCGGTCTTTTCGGCGCTGACCGACAAGATGCGCTGGCATCAGACACGACAGGGCCTGCTGGCCGAGAACGTGGCCAATGCCGAGACGCCCGGCTACACCGGCCGCGATCTCGCCCAGTACGATTTCGCCCGCAGGCACGGGGCTTTCTCCACCGCTTCCGTTACCACCAGCGTGACGCAGCCGCTGCATTTTTCCGCCGGTGGCGCCGGTCCGGGCGGTTTCGATGCCCAGCGCATGGCCAGTTTCGAGATCACGCCTGAGGGCAATGGCGTGACCCTCGAGGACGAGATGATGAAGGTCACCACCAACCTCATGGACTATCAGGCGGCCACCAGCCTCTACCAGAAGTCGATCAAGATCATCCGCACCGCACTCGGCAAGCAGGCCTGAGGAAAGCACGCATGGATTTCAACTCGTCGCTCAAGATTGCCGCCACCGGCATGCACGCGCAGACCGCGCGCATGCGGGTGATCGCCGAGAACATCGCCAACGCCGACTCCGCTGCCACCGAGCCGGGCGCCGAGCCCTACCGCCGCCGCGTGCCGACCTTCTCGGCCGTGCTCGACCAGGATGTCGGCGGTCGGATCGTCGAAGTCGGCCGACTGGCCTACGACATGAGCGATTTTACCTCGCGCTACGAGCCGGGCCACCCCGCCGCGGATGAGGCGGGCTACGTCCAGTATCCCAACGTCAATACGCTGATCGAGACCATGGACATGCGCGAGGCCCAGCGCACCTACGAGGCCAACCTCAACGTCGTCACCGTGACCCGGCAGATGCTGGGCCGCACCCTCGATATCCTGCGCGGCTGATCCGGAGCCTGAACCATGGCCATCTCCACTCCCTTCAACGCCGCGGCCGCTGCCTATGGCAATGCCCAGCGCCTGATCCAGCAGGCCGCCAAGCCGCAGACGGACATGACCGCGCTCGCGGGCCCGGGTGCCGGCGGCGACTTTGCCAACATGCTGGCCCAGCAGGTGCAGGGTGTCGTCGAGGCTGGACGCGCCAGCGACGCCATGGCCATCGACATGGTCAACGGCAAGGCCAATGTCGTCGACATGGTCACCGCCCTCAGCCAGACCGAGATCGCCATCGAATCCATGGTCACCATCCGCGACCGCGTGATCTCGGCTTACGAAGAAATCATGCGGATGCCGATCTAGGCCTCCTGCGCCATTCCCCCGACGGCGTGACTCCGTTCTTCCCCGAGGAGCCACCCGCGAGAATGCAGTCCCGCCCTCGCGGGAATGGCGCGGTCGG
>JAEZFJ010000160.1 GCA_023437755.1 Pseudomonadota bacterium | reverse complement strand
CGTCGGGGGGCCTTCTCTGCCGCGCTCCCGCCGCGCCTTCGCGGCGCGGACCACGGGAACGCTTGATGATGCTGGAAATTACCCTGGACCTCTCGGCATTGGGGAGAGGGTGAGATCGGCGGAAATGCCTTTGGACCGAGAGGTCCAGGGGTTCAGATGGCCAGGTACTCCTGCCGTAGATCGGCGTTTTCGAGCACTTCCTTGGCCGAGCCGGTGAAGGCGACTTCGCCCGTGTCGAGGATGATGGCGCGGTCGGCGAGCTTCAGGGCCGCGATGGCATTCTGCTCGACGATGATCGTGGTGATGCCGAGCGGCTTGATCGAGTGCAGAATGCGTTCGATCTCCTGCACGATCACCGGGGCGAGGCCTTCGTAAGGTTCATCCAGCAACAATAGCTTCAGGTCACGCGCCAGAGCGCGGGCAATCGCAAGCATCTGCTGCTCGCCGCCGGAGAGCGTAACGCCCTCCTGTTTGCGCCGTTCTGCCAGCCGCGGGAAGCTGTCGTAAATCTGCTCGAGGCTCCAGCCATTCCCAGGCGAGACCTTGGCGAGAGTTATGTTCTCCTCGACGGTGAGCCCCTGAATGATGCGGCGGTCCTCCGGCACCAACTGGATACCGGCCCGGGCCGCCTCGAAGCTCTTCATGCGGTGAATGGCTTGCCCGTCGAGCCATATCTCGCCCTGCCGCATCTGCGGATTGTCGGTGCGGGCGATGGTGCGCAGTGTCGAGGTTTTCCCCGCGCCATTACGACCGAGCAGCGCCAGGATCTCGCCCTTGCGGACGTCCAGGGAAACGCCCTGCACGATATAGCTCTCGCCGTAGTAGGCGTGGAGGTCGCGAACGCTGAGGAAGGGGCGGGTGGTCTCCACCTCTGCGGCCTTGCTGCTGCTGACGATGTCGTTTTGCATGGCGATTGCACTCATCAGTGAGTCCCTCCGAGATACGCTTCCTGCACCTTGGGATTCCCGCGAACCTGATCGGGCGTGCCATCGGCGATGATGCGGCCCTGGGCCAGCACGGAAATCTTGTCGGCGAGCGAGAACACGACATGCATGTCGTGCTCGATGATGACCTTGGTCATGCCACGCGCCTTGATCTTCTTGAGGAGTTCGATGGTGGTGTTGGTGTCGTGTCGGCTCATCCCGGCTGTGGGCTCATCGAGCAACAGCAGGCGTGGGTGCTGGATCAGGCACATGGCCAGTTCCATGCGGCGTTTGTCGCCTCGGCTGAGGCTGCCCGCGTGGCTGGCCAGCCGTCCGGTCAGGCCCACATCCTGCAGCATTTCTTCCGCTTCCTGACGGACCGCAGTCTCGCTTTCGAGCGAGCGCAGCATGTTGAGCTTGAAGGCCCCGTCGCGCTTGGCGAGCGCCGGGATCATCACGTTCTGCAGCACCGTCAGATCGGAGAAGATCTCCGGGGTCTGGAACACGCGCGCAATGCCGAGCTGGTTGATCTGGTGCGGTTTGCGCCCGGTGAGAACTGTGCCGTCAAACACCACCTGTCCACTGGAGGGGGCGAGCTTCCCGATGATGACGTTGAGCAACGTCGACTTACCGGCGCCGTTCGGTCCGATGATGGCGTGGGTCTTGCCATCCTCGATCTGGAGGTCGATGTCGGCGAGGGCATGGAGCCCTCCGAACCGCTTGTGAACGTCAGCGACGTGCAGGACGATATTGGGTTGGGTCATGGCTGCCTCATCACTCTGCGGGTTGGGTCCGGACGGCGGCGGTGCCCTTCGGCCCGCGGGGGCGGCTCACCCAGTGCCAGATGCGCCTCACCCCTTCCATGATGCCACCGGGCAGGAACACCACCACGAGGACAAAGACGAGCCCCAAGGTCAGGAACCATCCCTCACCGACGAACTTCGAGGTGACCTTGACCATGGTTTCGGCGAAACCATCCGGCAGGAAGCTGTAGAAACGCGCCAGGACTTGGTCGTTGAGTGCCGAGAGGATGTTCTCGAAGTACTTGATCAGCCAGGCGCCGATCACCGGGCCGACGAGTGTTCCCACCCCACCCAGGATGGTCATCAGCACCACCTCGCCCGAGGCGGTCCACTGCATACGCTCCGCACCGGCAAGCGGATCGGTGACAGCCAGCAGGGCGCCTGCGAGTCCGGCGTACATCCCTGAGATCACAAATGCGGCCAGGGTATAAGGCTTGGTATTGAAGCCGGTGTAGTTCATCCGCGTCTGGTTGGACTTGATCCCCTTCAGCATCATGCCGAAGGGCGAGCCGCTGATCCTCTGGGCGATGAAGAACCCCAGGATCAGGAAGCCGGCGCAGAAATAGAAGCCGGCATAGCCGCCGAGTGACTGGCCGAGCAGCGTCGGAACAGGCTGGCCGGGCGCGGCTTCGCCGAACAGGCGATCGACGTGGCGGGGATCGCTGATAGTCAGCTGGAGGCCGGTCTCGCCATTCGTGATCGGTGTCAGCACCGAGTAGGCGAGATTGTAGCTCATCTGCGCAAAGGCGAGGGTGAGGATCGAGAAGTAGATCCCGGAGCGCCGCAGGCTGAGATAGCCGATCACGAGAGCGAACACGCCGGACACGAGGATCGCGAGGATCATGGCGGGAACGGCGTCGAGCGTGAATAGCTTGAACGACCACACCGCCGCATATGAGCCGACACCGAAGAAGGCGGCGTGACCGAAGCTCAGATAGCCGGTGAGCCCGAACAGGATGTTGAAGCCGACTGCAAAGAGGCCAAAGATCATGAAGCGCTGCAGCAGGTCGGGATAGGCGGCGCCGAACGGCGCCAGCCAGATGGGCATCGCCAGCACCACCAGGGTGAAGCCGAGGAAGAGGAAGAGGTCGTTACGGGGCATCACGTTCATTTATCAGGCCTCCATCACACCGCGGCGGCCCATGAGACCACGGGGGCGGACGAGTAGAATGACCACGGCAACCAGGTAGATGATGATCTGGTCGATGCCGGGCAGGACGGCCTTCACCTGGTTCATGGAGGCGAAGGACTGCAGAATACCGAGCAGGAACCCGGCGGCGACGGCGCCCGGCAGCGATCCCATGCCGCCGACCACGACCACCACGAAGCTGAGCACCAGGAAGTCCATGCCGATGTGGTAGTTGGGCGGAAGGATAGGCGTGTACATCACGCCCGCCATGCCTGCGACCACGGCCGCGATGCCAAAGACGATCGTGAAGCGCCGGTCGATGTTGATGCCGAGCAGCCCGACGGTCTCGCGGTCTGCCATGCCGGCGCGGACCACCATGCCGAAGGTGGTGAACTGCAGGAACGCGAACACGGCACCGATAACGATGGCGGCAAACAGGAAGTAGACCAGACGCCAGATCGGATAAGTGATGACGTTGGCCTGCATGCCCAGCCAGGCGCCGATATCGGCGGCACCGCGCAGGTCGGTGGGCATGGGCTGCGGAATGGGGTTGGGGCCGAAGAAGGCTTTGATGACTTCCTGCGCCACGATGGCGAGGCCGAAGGTCACCAGGATCTGCTCGGCATGGGTGCGCTTGTAGAAGTGCTTGATGATGCCGCGCTCGAGCAAGATGCCGATCACCAGCATGATGGGGATGGTGACGATGATGGACACCGGTACGGAATAGTTCACCAGCACCGCGCCCCAGTCGCCGAGCCAGGCCTGCACTAGCGGCTCACGCACCTCGAGCGGTGCCCCCCAGGGGGACAGCTGGGTCGGGTCCACCGTCACCGTTTCCATGGTGAGAACCTGGCGCACCAGCACGGCGCAGAAGGCGCCCAGCATGAACAGAGCGCCATGGGCGAAGTTGACGACGCCGAGTGTGCCGAACACCAGCGTCAGGCCTAGAGCGATCAGCGCATACGCGGCGCCCTTGTCCAGCCCATTGAGGAATTGAAGAAAGATGACTTCGAACATGACGTGCGCCGATCAGCGGGAGCCGGCGGACAAGCCGCCGGCTCTTCGCACTCGCCCTGCACTTCGCTTGCCCCTCGTGACCCACGGCCTGACGCCGTGGATCACCCCCAGCGTGGCCGGGCGAGGACGACTGCAGATGAGACCGATTAGTCTCAGGCGCAGAGCGGGGCCGGCTCTGCCGGACCGAGTTCACCACCGAAGATCGACGGGTCGTAGGTCGTGACGTCGCGGCCGACTTCCTGAACCACGTTCAGCACGTCGAACTCGCTGGTGGGGCTCTCGTTGCCCTGCACCACGAGGACCGACTTCATGCACTGGTGGTCTTCGGCGCGGTACAGCGTCGGACCGTTGCCCATGCCGTCGAACTCGTGTCCTTCCAGCGCGGCAATGACTGCCGGCGGGTAGAAGGTACCGGCGCGTTCCACGGCATCCGCGTAGAGCAGCATCTGCACGTAGGCGGTGTGCGCGGCCTGCGACGGCGGGGAACCATAGGCAGCACCGAAGGACTTGGTGAAGGCGATGGAGCCCGCGTCCTGCTGGTTCCAGTGCCAGTTGGAGGTGCCGAACACTCCGCGCACGGCTTCGCCGGCGCCCTTGGCCATAAGCTCGGAGATCAGCGGCGTCACGATCTGGAACTGCTTGCCGTTGGCCTCGCGGTCACGCAGGCCGAACTGCACTGCCTGCGGCAGCGAGTTCACCATGTCGAGGCCGTAGTGATTGATGATCAGCACGTCGGCGCCGGAGTTGAGGATCGGCGTCAGATACTGCGAATAGTCGGTGGAGCCGAGCGGCGTGCGTACCGCAGCCACGGTTTCCCAGCCAAGGGCTTCGGTCGCGGCGATCATCGATTCTTCCTGGGTCCAGCCCCAGGTGTAGTCAGCGGTCAGATGATAGGCGCGACGATCGGCGCCGTATTCCTGGCCGAGCACCGGGCCGAGCGCAATGCCGGACTGATAGGCGTTGAAGAAGTGCCGGAAACCGTAGCGGCGCTTGTCCTTGCCGGTGGTGTCGTTGGAGTGGGTCAGGCCCGCCATGAAGATGACGCCCATCTCCTGGCAGAGGCCCTGCACGGCAATGGCTTCGCCGGACGATGAGCCGCCGGTGATCATGATCGCGCCGTCGCGCTCGATCATGCGGGTGGCACCAGCGCGCGCCACGTCGGACTTGGTCTGGCTGTCCGAGGACACGTAAGTGACCTTCTTGCCCAGGATGCCGTTGCCCTTCAGGGCGGACGGCGTCATCACGCTGACCAGTCCGCCATCGCCTTCACCGTTGAGGTGAGCAATCGCGAGTTCGTAGGCCTTCTGCTCGTCAGCGCCTTCTTCGGCATAGGCGCCGGTCAGGGGCAGGTTCAGGCCGATAGTGACGGTGTCGCCGGTGGGATTGTTGCAGAAGTCCTGTTCCTGGGCCCAGGCACCCTTGGTGAAGATCATTGGCGCGACGCCAGTGCTCAGGATTCCGGCCATGCCGGTCTGCAGCACACGGCGGCGGCTAAAGCCACGCTTGAAAGCTGTCATCGATTTCCTCCTTTGGCACGGGGCAATTGGTACATAGCCAATGGCTCACCGCTGGCTTGATTATGAGTGCGACGTGCAAAGGGGTGCAACACGTCGTTGTAATCCAAGCGAAATTCTGTAAATACTTGTGCTGAAAACGTCCGGTAAATGTCAATTCCTTTACTGCGGACGTAAAAGGGGAGGGCGGCGCGTGCGTGCACCCATCGGATTCCGCATCAGCAACCGACGGAAATCCTTACGCATTTCCCAGGCGGCCCTGGCCCGTCTGGTTGGCATCTCCGCGAGCTATCTGAACCTCATCGAGAACAACAAGCGGGACGTCGGTGGGGCGCTGCTCAACCGAATAGCCGCTCAGCTTGACATCGGCATCGACGATCTCGCCGGGCGTGCCGAACAGAAACTACTGCAGGACCTTGAAGAGGCCTTCGCTGATCCGATGCTTGAGTCGCTGCCGTTCCAGCCGGACGAGAGGCGCGAACTGGTGGCGCAGTATCCGGCGAGCGCGGCGGCGCTGGCGAGGTTGCACCGCGCCTATGCCGCTGCCCGCACCAACGCGGACGCCTTTGCCGACCGGCTCCGGTCCGACCCGCTGCTGAGCCAGCTATTGCACCAGGTGTTGTCGGGCATCACGGCAATCCGCTCGAGTGCTGAAATCCTCGCAGATGTTCCCGATCTTGGTGAGGGGGAGCGTGCCCGGTTCGTGGCCGCCATCGGCCGCGAGTCTGTGGCCCTGACAGACGTGGCGCGCAATCTGATCGGCCAGTTCGACGTCTCCAGCCAGCATCAGCGGGGCGTATCGGCGGCACGCGAGATCGATGACCTGATCATCGAACGCCAAAACTACTTCCCCCGGCTGGAGGCAGTGGCCGAAGCGCTTCGTGCCGAGCTGGATCGCTTCGGTCCATTCGGCGTGTCCACGCTCACTGACCAGCTGAGCACCCGTTTCGGCGTTCACATCCGGATTGGTGGTTCAGCTCCGGTGCAAGGATACCCCGGCCAGTATCACTACGATGCGGCGACCCGCTCCATGTGGTTCCATGGCGCCACGACGCTGGCGACCCGGCAGTTCCAGCTGGCTCGATTGTTCGGGGAACTCGCCGCGCATGACGCGGTCCATCAGGAACTCGATGCCTCGCAGTTGAAGGCGCCAACGGCGCGGCGGCTGGCTGCGCGGGCACTCGGCTCCTATCTCGCCGGCGCAATCGTGCTTCCCTACGAGAGCTTCCTGTCGGATGCTGAAGCCTGCCGCTATGACATCGACCACCTGCGCCAGGACTACCGGGCGAGCTTCGAACAGGTCGCACACCGACTGGTGACGCTGAGGCGACCGGGTGCGGAGGGAGTCCCCTTCGGCTTCTTGCGCTCCGACCCCGCTGGCAGGCTGACGAAGCACTTTCCGCTTCCAGGCCTGTTGCTGCCCAATAGCGGTCACGCTTGCCCACTGTGGGCCATCTATGGTGCGTTTCGGCAGCCGGAGATGATCGTCCGGCAGGCAGTGCGCTTTTCCGATGGCTCGCGGTACTTGTTCGTTGCCCGCACGGCTCAACGTCGTTCGGCAGCCTTCACCGAGCCTATGGTGTGGTCATCTGTCATGCTCGCCTGTGACGTGTTGCATGCCGACCGGACCGTCTATGGCGTCGGGCTCAACCTGGCGGACCGGGACGCTGACGTGCTGGTGGGGCCGAGTTGCCGACTTTGTACCCGGCACGATTGCCCGGCGCGACAGGAAGAGGCGCTGTCCCCCGCAGGAACCCTTCCGGGGCTCCGTGGACCGCTGGTGGTGCCGGAGAGGGCACTTGGCGAGCCTGTCTGATTGCGATTTACTGGAAGATGTTCGCGGAGGGGAAGGCTGCGGGCGAAAAGGGGGGAAATTGGCAGTCGATATACTCATTGCCGAGGATGAACCGAGCATCCTGGAATCGCTCGATTTCATCCTGAGGCGCGCCGGCTGGACCATCAGTTCTGTCAGTGACGGAGAGGCAGCGCTCGAAGCGGTCAGGAAGCTGCAACCGCGCATGCTCGTGCTCGACGTAATGCTGCCGAGGCGCAGCGGGTTCGACGTGCTGAAGCAACTGCGAAGCGACGTGGCCACACGCAGTCTGCCGGTCCTGATCTTGACGGCCAAAGGGCAGCAGCAGGACCGACGCACGGCCCAGGAACTGGGCGCCGACGGCTTTGTCACCAAGCCCTATGCGAATGCTGAGGTCGTGGGCGCGGTCAGGCACCTGCTGGGCGACGATGCTGACCCAGCGTAAACTCGTCGGAGGCATGCTCCTGCTGGTAGTGCTGGGCGCAGCCTTGATCCTGCCGCCTCTGGTTTATGTGTTCAACCAGCCCCTCACGGTTTTCGGCGTCCCGCTGATCGTGTTCTACCTGTTCGGCGTATGGTTTCTGCTCATAGTGGGCACCGCAGTAATGACGCGCGCGACGCCTCCAGACGCGCATCCTGAAGCTCCTGAGGCTGATCGCTGATGCTCTCGGCGGACTTCGTCATCGCGACCGCGATTGGCTATGTTGGACTGCTGTTTGTGCTGGCGTATTTCGGCGACCGGCGCGCACGATCCAATCCGAAGTCGTTCCTGCACTCCCCGGCGGTCTATACGCTGTCGATTTCCGTCTACTGCACCAGTTGGACATTCTACGGAGCAGTGGGCAACGCTGCGCGCAGCGGGCTTGAGTTTCTGACCATCTATCTCGGTCCGACGCTCGTGTTCGTCGGCTGGTGGTTCCTGCTGCGGCGTCTGGTCCGGATCAGCCATCTGCAGCGGATCACGTCAGTCGCGGACCTGCTGTCCTCCCGTTTCGGCAAGTCGAGCCGGCTCGCCGTGCTGGTCACCTGCATCGCCGTGATCGGCATCGCCCCCTATATCGCCTTGCAGCTCAAGGCCGTAACGTCGTCCATCCAGGCGGTCGCGGGCGCTTCGGAATTCGGCCACGGCAGTCTTGCCGGTATCGATGACGGGACCTTGGCCCTGGGCGTGGCGGCGGGCATGGCGCTCTTCACGATCCTGTTCGGCACGCGGCATCTCGATGCCAAGGAGCAGCATCACGGCGTCGTCGCCGCCATCGCGTTCGAGGCGGTGGTGAAACTCGCCGCCCTGGTGGCCGTCGGTGTGTTCGTGGTCTATGTCGGCGGTGGATTCGAAGCCATCTTCAGCCAGGCCGCGGCGGTCGGGGTGAAGCTAAATTCCGAACAGACCTTCGACGCGCGGTGGTTCACGACATTGCTGCTGTCTGTGGCCGCCATCGTCTGCCTACCGCGACAGTTCCAGGTCACGGTGGTCGAGAACTCGGACGAAAGCCACCTGAGGGTCGCGAGCTGGGCGTTCCCCGCCTACATGCTGCTGATGAGCATCTTCATTCTGCCGATCGCAGTGATCGGCCTGACGACGATGCCTCCCGGGGCAAACCCGGACATGTTCGCGCTGACCCTGCCCATGGCGTTCGACCAGGACCTGCTGGCGTTGCTTGCCTTCATCGGCGGCTTCTCATCCGCTACTTCGATGATCATTCTCGAATCCATCGCCCTGTCGATCATGGTTTCGAACCACATCATCATGCCGCTGATCCTGCGGTTCGGTTCCGGCGACAGCGGTGAGGGGTACGGGATGACGCGGGTGCTGCTGACGGCGCGCCGCTTTTCCATTGTGCTGATCCTGTCTCTTGGCCTGTCCTATTTCTTCTTCGCGCGCGATTCGGACGGGCTGGCGCAGATCGGTCTCATCTCCTTTACAGCGATTGCGCAGTTCTTCCCCGCGGTGATCGCTGCCCTGTTCTGGCGCGAGGCCTCCCTCAAGGCTGCGACCAGTGCCATCGCGATCGGCTTTGCCTTCTGGGTGTGGTGCAGCTTTCTGCCCTCTTTCGAGTCCGTTTCGCCCCAGGTTGCGATGCTGCTGCGAGAGGGGCCGTGGGGAGTATCCTGGCTGCGCCCGGAGGCCCTGTTCGGGCTCGACGATCTCGACCCGTTGGCGCACGCGGCGTTCTGGAGCCTTACGGTCAATGTCCTGACCTTGACCATCGTGTCCCTGCTGACCAGCCAATCGGCATTGGAACGCGTACAGGCCAGCGTCTTCGTCGACGTTTTTCGGCGCGGCGGGCCGCGTGGCAGCTTCGTCCGCGGCTCTGCCACTGCCAACGACCTTTATTT
>JAEZFJ010000147.1 GCA_023437755.1 Pseudomonadota bacterium | reverse complement strand
TCCCGAAGCTCCGCCGACTTCCGTTCCACTGGTCATTGGCGCGGTTGCCGTCACCCTGCTGCTCGCCTCGCTGGGTCAGACCATCGTGTCCACGGCCCTGCCGGTGATCGTCGGTGAACTCGGCGGGCTCGAGCACCTGACCTGGGTGGTGATCGCCTATCTGCTGAGTTCCACCGTCGTGGCTCCGATCTATGGCAAACTCGGCGACCTTTATGGCCGCAAGATCGTGCTGCAGGTGGGCATCGTCGTTTTCCTCGGCGGTGCGCTCCTTTCCGCGCTCGCCAATTCCATGACCTTCCTGATCATCGCCCGCACCATCCAGGGACTCGGCGGCGGCGGGCTGATGGTGGTGGCCATGGCCGTGGTGGCCGACGTCATTCCCCCCCGTCAGCGCGGCAGGATCCAGGGCGTTTTCGGCGCGGTGTTCGGCGTCTCAACCGTGGCCGGACCGCTGCTGGGCGGGTTCATCGTCGAGCACAGTTCCTGGCAGTGGATATTCCTCATCAATCTGCCGCTGGGCATTCTGGCGCTGGTCGTGATCGGACTAGTTCTCAAGCCAAGTCCCAACCGCGTGTCACACCAGGTCGACTATCTCGGCTTCGTGCTGCTCACCGCCGGCCTCTCTGCCTTTGTGCTCGCCACCTCCCTGGGCGGCATCACCTTTGCCTGGACCTCGCTGGAGATTGTCGGCCTCGTCGCTGCTGCCCTCGTCCTGCTCGCCGCCTTCGCGTTCGTGGAAGCGCGCGCCGCCGAGCCGGTGCTGCCGCTGCCGCTGTTCCGCAACAACACCTTCCTCGTCACCAACGCCGTCGGCTTCCTTGTCGGCATGGCCATGTTCGGTTCGATCACCTTCCTGCCGATGTACCTGCAACTGGCCAAGGGCGTGTCCCCCACCAACTCTGCGCTGCAACTCGTCCCCATGATGGTCGGCCTGATCGGGGCCTCCACCCTGTCGGGCTTCCTGATGACCCGCACCGGCCGCTACCGCTTCCTGCCGATGATCTCCACGGCAGTGCTGGTGGTGGGGCTGGTGCTGCTCGCCAACATGCAGCTCGATACCCCTGATTGGCAGGTGGCGATCTACATGCTCCTGGTCGGCGCCGGTATCGGCCCGGTCAACAGCACTGGGGTCACCGCCACGCAGAACGCGGTTCCGCGGGCTCTGGTTGGCGTGGCCACGGCGGGCAACACCCTGTTCCGCCAGATCGGCGGCTCCATTGGGGTGTCCGTGTTCGGCGCCATCTTTGCCAGCGGGCTTGCCAGCCGCTTGGGCAGCCTCATGCCCGAAGGCAGCGGGGTAGGGGCCTTCAACGCCCAGATGCTCGCCGCTTTGCCGGAGCAGAGCCGCCAGGCGGTGCTCGAGGCCTTTGCCCAGGCGCTCCACCCGGTGTTCTATATCGCTGCTGTGGCCGCGTTCGTGGCCTTCGTCCTCGTGTTCTTCCTGCGCGAACTGCCGCTGGCGACAACCCTTCGGCACGAGCCGGAGGCGGAGATCGAGGCCGAAGAGGCTGGTGCCGGCGCAGCGGCTGGAGCTCCCGTGAGGCGCTGACTGGTGTGGCAAAATCGCATCGGTTCCCGGGTCTGTGCAGATTCTCGGAAATGTTAATGGCACTCGGAGTCGAGATTGCTACTCTCGACTCATCGAGTTGCCGACTGCGTCACCGGCCCGCACCTTGGAGAATCGTTCGTGCCCTTGCGCTGGCAGGAAGTGGCTGTGCCACTGATCATCATCCTCACTCTTCTCGTTCTGAAGCACATTCCTTTCACGTCCAGCCTGCCCTTGGCTCGTGCGGCTGGAGTTGTCGCCTTCGGCTATGCCGCCTTCCTGGCGCTGCGGCTGATCCAGCCCGAAGAAGCGGTCAGCGTCGACGGCTGGTCGGAACTGCGTCCCTCAATTGTTGAGTACTTCGCCTGTTATGGCGCCGCGGCCCTGGCGGTGGTGCTCATGTCCGCCGTGATCGTCATCCCCGGCACCCGCCATGTGGAGACTACGCAACTGGTCGCCACCTTCCTGGCCGCGCTGATGCTCGGCGGCGGTGCCTTCCTCATCGGCATCGGCGGTCTTTTCACCAAGGTGCGCTGGAGCAATTCCGTGCTCGAGCACAGGAGCGCCTTCGGCCGCGAGACCCGCATCGAGTGGTCGGATGTCCGCACCGTGCGTCCCAACTGGCGCGGCATCACCATCGCCACCGAAGACCAGCGCGCCGTGACCTTCTCCCAGTTCCACTCCGGCGCCGCCCAGCTTGCAAAGCACGCCGCCAACCGCGCCCGCCGCAACCTCGAAACCGCCACCAAGGCCTTCGCGACGCTGTAGGCCCGGGCGGGTAACTCCCTCACCCCCGATGCCACCCCCGCGAAAGCGGGGGCCCATCCCGAGATGCCACCACAGCCGCAAGGTGCCGTTCAAGCACCTCAGGATGGATTCCCGCTTCCGCGGGAATGACACCGCGTTTGTTGTGAGTTCACACCCCACCCAATCTCCTCCTGAAGGGGCTGCATCGAGTTTGCCGCGGCACCTCGGGACCCACCGGCCGGTCCCTCCCCCG
Source organism: Pseudomonadota bacterium (assembly GCA_023437755.1). Lineage (GTDB taxonomy): Bacteria > Pseudomonadota > Alphaproteobacteria > Rhizobiales > Devosiaceae > Devosia. Next base: position 129 of record JAEZFJ010000147.1, on the reverse strand, counting down.
CTTGCGGGGGAGGCTAGGTGGGGGCTCGGCAAACACCGCCTCCCAAATCTATCCCGCTTATCTACCGTCTTGTTTTGTCAAGTTGGCGCGGGCTGTCCTGAGGCGATGATCGCGTTGAGGATGACGATG
>JAEZFJ010000121.1 GCA_023437755.1 Pseudomonadota bacterium | reverse complement strand
CCCGAAGGCTCCACCATCGCGCAGCACGTCGCCGCTGCCGACCTTCATCCCTTCAACAGCCAGACCGCGAGCCGTACGGACTGATCATGGCCGCCCCCGTTTCGATTACTCCGGACACCGTTCAGGCCCATCGCGGGGCCTCGGCCGTCGCCCCCGAAAATACCGTCGCGGCGTTCCGCGCCGCTCGGGATCAGGGCGCGCGGTGGGTGGAACTGGACGTGGCTCTTTTGGGAGACGGTACTCCAGTCGTGATCCATGACGTGGCACTGGACCGGACCACCAACCGCGCTGGCTCGCTGGCCACGCTCAGCAAGGCGGACCTCGCCGGAATCGACGCTGGCACGTGGTTCGGCACTGGCTTCGCCGGCGAGCCGCTGCCTACGCTGCCGGAGGTGATCACCGCCCTCGGCGAGCTCGGGCTCAACGTCAATGTCGAGATCAAGCAGCACGAGCATCACCGCTCGCTGGAGCAGTTGACCGAAACCGTCCACGCTTGCCTCGGCGAACGGGCGTCACACACCAAGGTGATGATCTCGAGCTTTGACGCGGAATGCCTCAAGGCCATGCACCGGCTCGACCCCGGCTATGAGCTTGCCATGCTGTGGGGCGAGCTGCCGCCGGATTGGCTGGAGCGGGTCGCGGCCATTCCCGCGACGGCGATCCACCTGCATTACCGGGCTCTCTGTTTCGGCGTCCTTGATCGGGCAGGGGAGTGCGGTATCGCCGTGCGCGCGTGGACCTGCAACGACCCGAGCCAGATGGCGCCGTTCTGGAAGGAAGGGCTCGCAGGGGTGATCACCGACAACCCCAGCCTGTTCCTGTCGTGAGATGCCGCACCGCAAGCTTTCCACGCGACAACAGGACATTCTCGCAAGGATCGGCGCTCGTGGTGTCCAGCAGATCGACCAGCTGGCTCGCGACTACGGCTTGACGGCGCAAAGCATCCGGCGGGACATCAACGCGCTCTGCGCCATGGGGCTGGCTCGCCGGCTCCACGGCGGTGTGGACCTGCCGGTCGTGCCCCGGAACACTCCGGTTCACGCACGGGCTGGTCTGAACAGTTCGGCCAAGCGGTTGATCGCCGACTGGATCGCACGGGACATTCCCAACGGCGCGACCGTTTTCCTCGGCATTGGTACAACCGTGCGCTACACAGCCGAGGCCCTGCGGCACCACCGCCGCCTGACGGTGGTGACCAACAGCGTCGATGTTGCGCTGATCCTGGGCGACGCAGACGGCGTGGAACTGCACCTGACGGGCGGCGTCTGGCGGAGCAATGACCGTGACCTCGCCGGCACGGAGACGGCCCGCTACTTTGAGCGCTTCCACGCCACCCACGCGGTTGTCGGGGCAGGGGGGCTGAACCCGAGCAGTGGCGCGCTTGACTTCAGTCACGGGGATGCCCAAGTGACCAATGCGATCATCGGAAACGCCAGGACCAGCTATCTTGCTGCGGACCTGAGCAAATGGACCCGCGATGCAGCAGTGCGCGTCGCACCGCTCTCGTCCTTTTCCACCTTCGTCACCGATCAGCTTCCGGCCTCGCGAGAGGCGAGGGAGAGCCTCGAGCGAAGTGGAGTCAGGGTCGTCGTGTGCGACGAAGTGGTCGAGAACTCTTAGTCGAATGGCGGGCCCATGCCCGCCCGAACAACTGCGGAAAGCACCTTGGACACAACCCTTCAGCTAGTCAGTCTTGCCGGCGCGGTCGCGCTGCTGCTGTGGGGTATGCATATGGTCCAGACCGGCATCCAGCGTGCCTTCGGCTCGAAACTGCGGGCAGTGCTGGCGCGAACCCTGCGGCGGCGGGTTTCGGCCGTGGTGTCCGGTGCCGGCATAACGCTGCTGCTGCAGTCGAGCACGGCAACCGGCCTGCTGGTGACCAACCTTGCTGCCAACGGGATGATCGAGTTCGTCCCGGCCATGGCCGTCATGTTGGGGGCCAATATCGGCACGGCGCTCATTGTCGCCATTCTGTCGTTCAACGTCTCGATGCTGTCGGCACCGCTGGTTCTGATTGGTGTGGTGCTGTTCCGCTCAGATCGCAACCCCACGGCGCATGACCTCGGCCGGGTGTTCATCGGCCTCGGCCTGATGCTTCTGGCTCTGCACCAGATGCTGGCGGTCCTCGAGCCGCTAGAGCATTCGGCGGATGTCCGCACAATTCTGGGCGTGCTCGAACACCTGCCCGCCCTCGCCATCCTGCTCGGGGCGATCGCCGCCTGGGCCGTTCATGCCAGTGTCGCGGTCGTGTTGCTGGTCGCCTCGTTCGCAACCTTCGGCACCATCTCGCTCGAGACGGCGGGCATGCTGGTGCTGGGCGCCAATCTTGGCACCGCCCTGAACCCGCTGTTTGAAGCTGCGGCCGATAACCCGATGGCCCGGCGAGTGCCGCTGGCCAACCTCGGCAACCGTGTGGTCGGTATCGCCATCGCGTGGCCGCTGATGCCGTGGATCATCGAAGCACTGCTGTGGGCAGGGCTGGGGCATGGCACCGCCACAGCTGCGATGCATCTCGGTTTCAACCTCATTCTTGCCGTGGCCACCCTGCCTCTGCTGGGCCCCATAGCCCGCCTGCTGCACCGGCTGGTGCCGGATCGGACGGACGAGGACGACCCATCCAAGCCACGGCATCTCGATACCTCGGTGCTGGAATTTCCGGTTGTTGCGCTGGGTAACGCTGCCCGCGAAGCACTCCGGCTTGCCGATGCACTGGAAACCATGCTCGAGGAAGCGCGGGAGGCCGTCTCCACCGGCAATCGGCGCCGCATTTCCGCAACCCGTGAGCGCGATGACATCCTCGACGCGCTGAACTCGGCCATTAAGGCCTATCTTGCCAAGCTCGATCCCGACCTCCTGAGCGAGGACGACCGTAGGCGGCTCAACCAGATACTGGTCTTTGCCGCCAACATGGAGCAGGCCGGCGACTTCATCAGCGGCAGCCTGCTTCCGCATGCAAACAAGCGCTTCAAGCGCGGCTTGCCCGTCGAGCAGAGGCAGGAGCAGGTACTCGAATCACTGATCGATCGGCTGATCGCCAACACGCGCCTGGCCGCCTCCCTGTTCATGACCGAGGATACCCCGGCGGCACGTGCCCTTGTTGAGGAAAAGCTCGCCTTCCGCAAGGCGGAGGAAAAGGCCACTGCCGAACACTTCAGCCGTATGCATGGGCAGTCTCGCGCGGGGGTACAGGGCGACGCCCTGCACGCTGACCTGGTGCGTGACCTGAAGCTGATCAACAGCCATATCGTTGCTGCCGCCGCCTATCCCGTGCTTGAGCGGTCAGGCGGCTTGCTGAAGTCCCGCCTCGCTCCGCACGAGCCTTGAGGCGCTACGAGGCTCCTGCCGAATACCGGACGCTGGCGTGGTTGAGCGCCGTCATGATGCCCCGCAACTCCGCGAGCCCCTTCATGCGCCCGATGGTTGGATAGCCCGGTTGCGCCCTCCGGCCGAGATCGTCGAGGATGTCCTGTCCGTGGTCCGGTCGCATCGGGATCTGCCAGTCGGCGCGGCCTGCGGCTTTGCGGCGGCGCTCCTCTTCGAAGATAGCGGCGATCAGCGCGACCACGTCGGTGTCACCCCCAAGATGCTCAGCCTCGTAGAAGGAGGCCATCACCGCCTCACCCTCGCGACGCGTATTGCGCAGATGGAGGAAATGCACGCGATCGCCAAGGGCGCGCATGATCGCCGGCAGGTCGTTGTCCGGGCGGGCGCCGAGGGAGCCCGAACACAACGTCATGCCATTGGCGGGGCTGTCCACCGCCGTAAGGATCTGCCGGAAGTCGTCACCCGTAGACATGATGCGTGGCAGCCCCAGCAGCGGGAAGGGCGGGTCGTCGGGGTGGCAACAGAGGCGCAGCCCCAGGTCCTCGGCCGCCGGCACCACCTGCTCGAGAAAGGCGATGAAGTGGCTGCGCAGGCGGTCGGCGGAGATGGCGCCATATTGTGCGAGGTGAGCCCGCACATCCTCGAGCGACATCGACTCCGTCGAACCCGGCAGGCCCATGGTAACGTTGCCTGCGAGCCTCTTCCGAGCGCCATCATCCAGCCCGGCAAAGCGGCGGGCCGCCTCTTCCACCACCGCGGCCGGGTAGTCACCGGCGGCGCCTGGTCGTGCCAGGATGTGAATGTCATAGGCGGCGAAATCGTTCAGGTCGAAGCGCATGCAGGTTCCGCCATGCGGCAGCCGCCAGCGCAGGTCGGTGCGCGTCCAGTCCAGCACCGGCATGAAGTTGTAACAGACGACCTCGATGCCGGCCTCCGCCAGGTGGCGCAGGCTGGTCTGGTAGTTGGCGATATGCGTCCGCCATTCGCCGGTCTGCTTCTTGATGTCCTCGCTGACGGGCAGGCTTTCAACCACCTCCCAGGCGAGGCCCGAAGGCGAGCCATCCCTGCGCGTGCCGATCTCGCGCTGTCGCCGGGCGATCTCTTCCGGCGTCCACACCGCGCCATAGGGAATATGATGGAGCGCCGACACCACGCCTTCGACGCCACTCTGCAGGATGTCGTCTATGCTGGTGAGATCGTGCGGCCCGAA
>JAEZFJ010000097.1 GCA_023437755.1 Pseudomonadota bacterium | reverse complement strand
TGGTTCCCCAAGGCCTTCACCGGAGGGTGCACGGCCGAATGCAAGTCGATCGCGGAGAGCAGCGCCATTCTCAGAACCTACGACGTGGCGTATTTCATGGCGAGCGTGGATGACGCCCCGACCAATGCCCGCTTCGCGAAGGAACAGGGCGCCGACTATCCGATCCTGTCCGACCCGGGCAAGGACGTTGCAAAGGCCTACGGCGTGATCCGCACCGACCGCCCCCCGGAGCAGCAGATGGCGGCTCGCTGGACCTTCTACGTCGGACCTGATGGGCGCATCGCGAAGATCGACAAGTCACCCACGACCAACACCGCAGGGGCGGTGATGGTGAAGACACTCGACGAGCTCGGCGTGAAGAAGCGCGCGCGATGACGCGACTCGACCTGAAGATGACTGCGGTGGCGCTGCTGACCGGCGCCATCGCGGTCGCCGCCCAGCAGCCCGCCACCGACACTCCGCCCGACCAGCTGCTGCTGAAGGACTACCGCCCGCAGTCGATCTACCGCATCCCGCAGACCGACGTCCGGAAGGCGAAGTTCCCGGTGATCGACGTCCACTCACACGTCTATGTGAAGGACGCGGCCGGCGTCGAGGCCTGGCTGCGCACCAAAGACGACGTCGGCATCGACAAGACGATCGTGATGGCCAGCGGCGCTGGCGCGCGGTTCCACACCGCCATGGCGCTGTTCGGGAAACATCCAGAGCGCTTCGAGGTGTGGACCGGGCTCGACCTCTCGGGCGCCGACCAGCCCGACTTCCCGGCCCGTGCGGTCGCGGAGCTCGAGCGCGCGGTGCGGGCCGGCGCGCGCGGCGTCGGCGAACTGAGCGACAAGGGCGGCGGGTTGCGCGGCTCCGGCGGCATGCACGTCGACGACGCGCGGATGGACCCGCTGTTCGAGAAGATGGCCGACCTCGGCATCCCCGTGAACATCCACGTGGCGGAGGACCGCTGGATGTACGAGCCGATGGACGGCACCAACGACGGGCTGATGAACGCGTCCAAGTGGCGCGTGACACCGGGCCCCACCGTGCTCGGGCACGAAGAGGTCATTGCCACGCTCGAGCGGGCGGTGAAGAAGCACCCGCGCACGACCTTCATCGCCTGCCACTTCGCGAACACGACGTTCGACCTGTCGATGCTCGCGCGGATGTTCGACGCGTACCCGAACCTCTATGCCGACATCGCCGCGCGGTTCGGCGAGACGGCGCCCATTCCCCGCTACATGCAGGCCTTCTACGCGAAGTACCAGGACCGGCTGCTGTACGGCACCGACATGGGCACGAGCCCCGACATGTACCGCTCGACCTTCCGCATCCTCGAGTCGACCGACGAGCACTTCTATCTCGAGACCCTGCGGCTGTATCACTGGCCGTACCACGGGTTCGGACTGCCCGACGAGATCCTCCGCAAGGTGTACCGAGAGAACGCGCTGAAGATCCTGGCGCGGCAGCCGTAGGCAAGCGAGCGCCTCGGCGAGGCGGCCCTACCTCACTCGAGGAAGGCGATGGCCGACGGGCTGCCGACGGCCGTGTACTGGCCCGTGAACGTCGGCCGGCCCGTCGCACGGTCCACAAGGAAGGTCGTGAGATGGTCGGCGCGCTGGTTGCACACGTAGAGCAGCTCGCCCGAGGGGTCGAACGCGAAACTCCGAGGGTAGCTGCCGCGCGTCCACTCCTCGTCGACGAACGTCAGCGCGCCGTCGTCACCCACCGCAAACCACGCGATCGATTCGTGCAGCCGGTTGGCCGCGTAGACGAAGCGCCCGTCCGACGACACGTGAATGCCCGACGTGAAGTTGCTGCCGGCGTACCCCGGCGGCAGGGACGACAGCGTCTGCCGCGACGTCAACCGGCCACGGGTCGCGTCGTAGTCGAACAGCACCAGCGTCGACCCTTCCTCCTGCAGCGAATACAACCAGCGCTGGTTGGGATGGAACGCGAAGTGCCGTGGGCCGTCGCCAGGGGGCAGCGCGACCGAAGCGGGGTCGTTCGGGACGAGCGTGCCGGTGCCATCATCGAACCGCCAGATGAAGATGCGGTCGAGACCAAGATCGGGCGCAAGCACGAACCTGCCGGCCGCATCGGCCTGAATCATGTGCGGGTGGGGCGCGTCGTGCCCGCTGATGGCAAAACTTCCCGGGGGCGCACTGCTGGCACGCGTGGACCCGAGGGCGCCCACGGTCTGTTGCACGTCGGTGGCCGTGCCGAGTCGTCCGTCGCCCAGCACCGGCAGCACGGCGACGGAGCCGCCGCCGTAGTTGGCCACCAGCACGTGCCGGCCTGAAGGGTGCAGGTGCACGTCGGTCGGCCCCAGACCGCCCGAACTGACCGTGTTCAGCAGCGAGAGCCGTCCCGACGCCCGGTCCACCGCAAACGCACTGATCGTTCCGGCCGTGCCGTTGTCGACCACGTCGGAGGCGTTGGTCGTGTACAGGTGTGTGCCGGCTGCGTCGAAGGCGAGCGCGCTCGGACTCGTCGCGTGCTCGTGGATGCCCACGGGCGTCAGCGCGCCGCTCGTGCGGTCGACCTCGAAGATGTGGAGGCCACGACCGTGGCGGCCAGGCACGAGGTCCGCGGCAGGCGAACTGTACGTGCCCACGAACATCAGCAGCCGCCCCGTCGAGGCGGACGACTGGGCCCTGAGCACCCTGCCCGCCGCGGGAACGGCGAGGGCCAGACCGGCCGCGCGTGTGACGAACGCTCGCCGGGATACGGCAGCCACCGATCGCATGGCGCGGAGTATACGCCCGGACGGTCAGCGCCCGCGCGGGTCAGGCGTGAGGCGCGGCGTAAGGCGTGAGGCGTAAGGCGTAAGGCGTGAGGCGTGAGGCGTACGCCTCAGACCCGCCGCATCACCAGCGCCGAGTCGTTGCCGCCGAAGGCGAGCGACAGCGACACGGCACACGAGACGCCCACCTCGCGCGGCGTGTTGGCGACGACGTCGACTCGGCACTCGGGATCGGTGGTGCCGTGGTGGATCGTGGGAGGTATCACGCCACGTTCGAGCGTGAGCGCGAGCGCGGCCGCCTCGAGAGCCCCTGCAGCGCCGAGGCAGTGACCAATCATGCCCTTCACCGACGTGACCGGCAGCCGTCGTCCACGCGCGCCGAAGGCCACCTCGAGGCCGCGCGCCTCCGCGCGGTCGTTCTGGGGCGTCGCCGTGCCGTGTGCGTTGACGTGGTCCACCTCGTCGGGATGCACGCCCGCATCCTCGAGGGCCGTCCGCAGCGTCGTGCCGATGGCCACACCCTCAGGCTCGGGCGCGGTCGGATGGTGCGCCTCACAACTCAACCCGTAACCAGCCAGTTCCGCGTACACGTGCGCCCCTCGTGCCCTAGCGCGGTCCATGTCCTCGAGCACGAGAATGGCCGCGCCTTCCCCGATGTTCATGCCGTTCCGCGAGGCGTCGAAGGGGCGGCAGGGCTCCGGGTCCATCAGCCGCAGGGCGTTGAAGCCCGCAAAGGTCAGGCGCGAGAGCGCGTCGGTGCCGCCGGCCAGCGCAGCGTCGAGACGCCCACTGCGGATGGCATCCACGGCCTGCCCGATCGCAATCGTGCTCGAGGAACACGCCGCCATCAGGCAGTTGCGCAGGCCCTGCAGGCCGAAGTGGCTGGCCACGACATCCACCGGCGTGCTCGAGAAGTGGTTGTGGATCCACGAGGGCCTGGCACGATCGATGCCCGCGCGGCGCATCGTGAAGTAATACTCTTCATTGCGCAGCAGGTCGCCCGTGCCCGCGCCAAGCAGCACCCCCACCCGGCGCGTGTCCATCCCCGCGCCTGCCAGTCCCGCATCGTCCAGGGCTTCGGTGGCGGCCACGACGGCCATGAGGTCGCTGCGTGACCACCTGCGACGTTGATAAGGGGTGCAGGCCGCCTGCGCGGCCGTCAGGTCTACCTCGGCCGCGATTCGGCTGCGATACCCCTCCGTGTCGAACTGCGACACCGGGCCGATGCCGCACATCCCCTCCAGCATGTGTCGCCAGACGGCCTCGCGCGTGGCGCCCAAGGCACAGATGATGCCGATGCCGGTAATCGCGATGCGGGGGTGGGCCATGGGGATCGGGGAATCGGGGATCGCGGATCGGGGATCGCGGATCGGGGATCGCGGACCGCGGATCGCGGATCGGGGATCGTGACGGTTCCAGCCTACTTCAACGGCCGCAGAAACAGCACCTGCACCACCGTCGACCCGAGACGTCGGTAGCGGTCGGGCAGGAAGCTCTTCCCCACGTCGGCGCGAAGGATGAGATTTCGGCCCGGGATGCGCACGTTCACGGCCGCACCCACGCCGGTGATCCCTTCCCATGGGACGCCGAGATCGCGCGTGCGTCCCCAGGCGCGGTCCAGGAAGAGGTCGAGGCGGTACTGCTCGAACACGTTGAACGAGTACTGCGCACGCGCCATCGCCAGCTCGCCGTACCTGACGCCAGACGACGGCACGCCGCGCAGGCGGGTTTCATCGAACAGCCCGAACTGGTAGCGGCTGAAGCGGTCGAGCCGGCGACCCGTGAACCACGCGCCGTTCACCACGACCTTGCGGAACGGCCCCATGTAGAACGTCTTGGTGGCGTTGACGGCGTACTTCTCGTAGTCTGGCGACGACACCTGCAGCGCATCGGCCTGGCCCCAGGGCCGCCAGGCGGCACGACGACTCCACACACCGCTCGCGGTGACGTTGTAGCCGCCGCGGCGATACTCGTACAGCAGCCCCAGCCCGTTGGTCACCGTACTGCTCGGCGTGACGTAGTCGGCATCGGTCGTCCGGTCGCGCACGAACCCGTCGAAACGGAAGTGGAACTGACCGGTGAGCTTCTGGTAACTCGTCGCCTGGAACCCGAGGTTCACGCCGGTCGACATCGGCCAGGTCAGCAGGCGCTCCCCCTCGCGTTCGCCCTCGGGCACGTACAGCCGGTCCGAGCCCGGCGCCGCAATGGCGAAGAAATCGACGTTCAGGTCGATACGTCGTCCGATGAGTTGTGGGCGCTGCAGGTTGCCGGCCGCGAGCACGCCGCCAAACAGCAGCGCCAGTTGCGTGTCCTTGCGGCCGAGGAACTCGAAGTTCAGGTAGTTGATGCCGAGGATCGGCAGCGGAAAGTCGTAGCTCGGATCGATCGTGACGCCGATGGCCTGCGCCTTCGCCCTTGTCGTCCGCCTGTCGCTCACGACCCGGGTGTCGCCTTCCTTGACGAAGTCGCGGATGCCGGCGTCGGTATCGCGGTACATCAGCCGGTCGCTGCGCCGTGCCTCGGTCCGCCGGTCCGCGAAGTCGGCGCCGTTGACGACATGGTTGCCGAAGGTCATGCGCCGCTCGACGAGCAGGTTCCTCCCGGCAATCAACACGAGCTGCTGGTTGTACATGCGGGACGGCAGGAAGACCTCGCGTCCGCCAGGCAGCGCGACCGGCGCAAACCACTGCGTCTCGTCGTTCGACACGACCGGCGCCGACAGGTTGGTCTGCACCACCTGCTGGCGGACGCGCGCGAAGGAGTCACGCGCAATCCACACGGCGCCCCGATAGAGACTCGCCTCGTCGTCGACGGGATCGAAGCGGACGACGTAACACGCGATGCCGTCCAGCTCGTCGGTGCCGTCCAGCCGGTACCTGTAGCGGTCGTCGAGTTCGATGACCAGAGGCGGGGCGAGCACCTTCTCGGGCTGCAGCAGCGGAAACGGCGGGCGATCCCGGTCCCAGCGTGCGCCGTTGACCGAAAACGACAGCTCCTCCCATTCGAGCCCGTCAGCGTCCACGTAGTAGCGGTTCTCGGTGAAGACGTCGAAGCCGGGGTCCGTGACGGTGGGCCTGAAGTACTGCTGCATCGTCCCGTCGGCGACGTAGTGCCGGACGGCCAGGCGGTCGGCCGCCTGCCGCAACTGGTGGCGGGCCAGAATCTCTTCGAGCGTCAGTTGACGCGCCGCGGTCACGCCCTCCCGCTGGACGAACGACGCATCGGCGTCACGGTTGAAGTCGATGAGCCACCGTCCGCCCGCAGGAAACGCGACCGTCACGCGCGTCGCTTGTGCCTCCTCGTCGCGTTGCGACGGCACGGCCCGTTCGACGCCGCGGACCGGATCCACGAGGACCACCTCACCCGCCATCGGCGAGACCAGCCGCAGGGTCACGTCGCGGCCCACCACGTCCGTCGGGACGTCGAGCACCGCAAAGGTGCCGAGCGACTCCACACCGAACAACACCCGCGCGGTCCAGTCAGCGGCGACGTCCCGACCGTCGACTCGCACGGACAGTTCGGCAGCCACGTCGGTGACGTCCTCGTCGAGCAGCCGCCGCAGCGCGCCGAGGGTGCGCAGGACTGACGGGAGGTCGTCGGCGTGCTCGACGACGTAGCCGCGCACATCCGGTCCACGGCCAGGCCGGTCGGTCTCGTGGCGGGCCAGGGCGGCAGCGGGCTCGACATCGAGCGGCCGCCTCAGTTGGGCGACACGTATGCCGGCACCCCTCGCGGCGACCTCCGCTCGGACAGGGGCCACCTCGGACGCTGTCGGGATCACGAGCACGTCCACGAGTGGAGCGACACCGGTGTCGACGAGGCGACCGACCTCGGCGGGGTCGGCAGGGCCGTGGCGCGCAAGCGCGACGTCGCCACGAGCCGCCTTCACCTCCACGGCCAGTTGCCTCGTGAAGAAGTCGGCCACGCGGCTCTCGAGCGCCAGCAGGTCGAGGTCCACGACGACGATGGCCGGACGGGCGACGACGAGCTCGCGAACGGTGCGCACGAGTGACGGCACGTCTGCGGGGTCGAGCGAGGACGGCCGCATGGTGAGCCAGACGGCCCCGCGAGGCGCCTGCTGATCCACCAGGCTCGCAAGACCGTCCACGGTAGCGACCGCGACGTCGCCATCCGCGTGGACGCGCCACGCGACCGGCAGTGTCGTGAGGTCAATCGTGGCCGGCAGCGGGGCGTGCGCATCGGCTTCGAGTACCACCGGAGGCAGCGCGACGGGCTCCTGCGCGTAGGCGGAAACCGACGCCATCACGACGGCTGCCGTCACCAGGGCCGCAACCCGACGCCACGCACGCACGAAAGCGTGCGAGGTCACCCCCACGGCTGCCTCCAGCGTTGCACGTCGGGCAAGGCGCGCATCGGTCCGAAATCCACCGAGGCGAGCAAATCGCGCAGCCGGCTCCTGAAGCCGCCGAGGCGGTGGTAGTGCGCAAAGGCCAGCGGCAGCGGCAGACGCACGCGCGGCGGGTGCGGGTCGATTTCCCACGGGTGCACGGTGACGACCGCCGGGTCGCCCCTGCGGTTCAGGACGTCGATCGCCCGCGCCACGAGGTGCGGCCTGGCATGACGCAGGGCCCATCCCCAGCCGAGCGGGTACGGCCAGCCACAGCGGTCGACGACGAGCGGCGGCACCTCGAGGATGGGGCCCTCTGGTGTGGCGAGCGGGTAGGGGCGTCGGGGATAGCGGCGAGAGCCCACGACAGGCACCGGCGCCCGGCTGGCATCGACCGCAAACCCTGCCTGCCGCAGCAGGCCAGGCGCCCACGGCACGCGGTCGTTGGCAGACCACTCGGGGGCGCGAAAGGCCGTGACGTCGCTGACGCCCGCCCGCTCGAGCGCGGCGAGGTTGCGTGTGAGGTCCGCCGCGAACGCGTCAGGGCCAAGCTCCCACGCGCGCTGGTGTCCGTAGCTGTGCGCCCCGATCTCATGACCTGCGGAGGCGATGTCTGCGACGAGCGTCGGAAAGCGCTCGGCCACCCACCCCACGACGAAGAAGGTCGCCGTCACGTCCGCACGTGCGAGATCGTCGAGCAGCCAGCGGGTGGTGTCACCCACGCGGCTCGGCAGGCTCGGCCATGCCGCAGGTGGCAGCCGGTCGTCGACGCCGCAGATGTGGAACCAGTCCTCGACGTCGACCGTGAAGGCGTTGCTGGCCACCTACGCCGTCTTGCGCTGTGCCTCGATGAACGCCGCGATGCTGTCGACCGACTGCAGCACCTTGCCGCCGGTCTCTTCGTCACCGATGACCACGCCGAACGAGCGTTCGATTTCGAGCACGAGTTCGAGGGCGTCGATCGAGTCGAGTCCCAGGCCCTCGCCGAAGAGCGGGGCGGCGTTGTCGATGTCTTCCGGCTGCATCGGGAGCTTCAGCGCTCGGACGATGGCCTGCTTGATGTCGGTTCGAAGTGTGTCCATGTGTCCTGTCTGCACGGTCATACCAATCCGCCGTCCACGCCGATGACCTGCCCGGTGACGTAGGAGGCCGCATCCGACACGAGGAATGCGACGACCTCTGCCACTTCCTCGGGCGTCCCGAGGCGGCCGATCGGGACGTTCTGCCGGTGCGCCTCCCGTTGAGCCTCGGGGATGGCCTCGGTCATCTCGGTGTCGATGAGGCCCGGCATCACGGCGTTGACCAGCACGCCCTTGCCCGACAACTCGCGCGCCAGGCTCCGCGTGAGGCCGATGAGGCCGGCCTTCGAGGCAGCGTAGTTGGCCTGTCCGGGCAGGCCCGCCACCGCGCTCGGCGAGGTCATCATCACGATGCGCCCCCATCGGCGCATCAACATGCCCCGGACGACAGCGCGCGCCGCGAAGAACGCGCCGTCGAGGTTCGTACGCATGACGGCGTCCCAGCGCGACCGGTCCATCATCATGAAGTACCCGTCGCGCGTGATGCCTGCGTTGTTGACCAGGATGTCCACCGGCCCCACCTGCTCGACGGTGGCCGCCACGGCCGTCTGCACCTGGCCTTCGTCGGAGACATCGGCCTTGAGAGCCAGGGCCTGCAACCCCCTGGCACCGAGTGCCGTGACCACATCGCGTGCAGCATCGTCGCGCTCACGATAGGTGAAGGCCACCTGCGCGCCGCGGGACGCGAGACGCTCGACCACGGCCCGGCCGATGCCGCGCGACCCACCGGTCACGAGCGCCACTCGTCCCGACAGCGTCAATGCCTCGAATGCCACGTTGCAACCCCATCCGGTCCCGCACCACGGGCCGAACACACAAGTGTACCGTAGGTCGCCGGTCGTGGCCGTACGCGGACGCGCAGCTGAACGGAGTTAACGTCGGGCGGGTCGAGCTGGACGGGCGTGGGCGCGGAGGATGTCACGGCGCCGCGTGAGCGCGCAACCGTCAGGGCGTGCGTGCCGTGCGGACCACCAGGCTGTAGAGCGTGCCGCCGCTTGCGACGCCGTTCACCACGACATGGGGCGAGCGCAAGGGACGAGGCGCGTGCCGCACGAAGTCGAGCGCGGGAAGCGAGGGGTCAGGGCTCGTCAGCCCCGCCACCGGGGGCACGAGCCCCTGCGCGCCGCACACGACCGCGCCGACGAGTGCGCCGGTCGCTGCCATGCCGCCCTCCCCCGTGATGGCCTTGACCGATGTGATGGGCACGTCGTGGCCGCCGAACACCGTGGCAAGTGCCGCTGCCTCTGTCGCGTCCAGCACGGGTGAGCCGTTGGCCGCGGCATACACGGCGCCCACCTCGCCAGGGGTCACCCCGGCATCGTCGAGCGCACTTTGCAGGCAGAAAGCCAACGCCTCGCTGTCGGTCGGCCAGGCGTTCAGCGGCGTGACCGCGCTCGAGGCGCCGATGCCGACGATCTCTGCGACCGCCGACGCTCCCCTGGCCTCGGCCGCGGCGGCATCCTCGAGCATCACGAGGTACGCGCCTTCACCCATCACGAACCCGTTGCGGGTGCGATCGAAGGGACGGGCGCCTTCCGGGTGCTCACCCTCATGCGACAACACGCCGAACCAGTCGTGGACTTCGAAGTAGAGGTCGTAGATGTCCTCGGCGCCGCCGCACAGCAGCGCCTCGGCCTTGCCGCGGCGCAGCAGGTCTGTGGCCAGCGCCACGGCAGCCAGGCCGGACACCTCCTTGTAGCTGACGGTGGTGTTGGGTCCGCGCAAGCGGTACTCGAGCGCCACGAGGCTCGCGGCGGCGTTGCCGACCGTGTTGCTGAACAGCAGCGCGGGCGCGCCGGTCGGGCCGAGATCCTGGAGACGGTCGAGGAACTCGCCCGTGCTGTGGACGCCACACGTGCAAGTGCCGAGCACCACGCCGAGCGCGTCGTGCCCGCCGCCGGCGACGTCCAGCCCCGCCGCCTCCATGAGGTGGTGTGCCGCGGCCACCGCGAGGCGGCCCACCTCGTCCATGCGGCGCAGCTTCATCGGCGCGATCACGCGCGACGCGTCGAAATCGAGCATCTCGGCGGCCTGCTTCGACGTGAGCGCCGCCGTGTCGAACGAGGTGATGGGCCGGTGGAGGGGCTGGCCGGCGAGCAAGGCCGCACCGAACGCGTCCACCTCCACACCCGCCGGTGAAAATGCCGCGACGCTCGTGATTACCGTCCGCCGTCGCACGGCCGGTACGTTACCATTTCGATTCATGGCCTCACAATTCGGCCTCCGCCCCTCCCGTGCTGCCGTCCTGGCACTTGTCGTGGCCCTGCTGGGCCCCGCGACGACGCGCCCGCAGGCCGACGATCTGTTCGACGAGATCTACCGCCGCGGGGCCCCCATGGAGGCCTCGCTGAAGACCGTGTCGGCGTCCTTCGTCGAGACGACCACCTCGACCCTGCTGTCGCGCCCCCTCGTGCTGCGCGGCCGGGTCGTGGCAGAACGGCCGTCGAACGTCGTGTTGACCTACGAGCACCCCGACCCGCGCGTCGTCCGCATCACCGACGGCCGCATGACGGTGGACTGGCCCGCGCGGCAACTGCACGAGAGCCGCGACGTCCGGTCGGCGCTGCAGCGTGCCACGCGAACCATCGTCGGCAAGTCGCCCGACGAGCTGCGCAAGCTGTTCGACATCACCGCGGTGGTCGATGAAGACCGTCCGTCTACGTGGAAGGTCACCTTCGTGCCTCGCCGGCGGCAACTGCGCGAGGGCCTCGAACGCCTGCACCTCTGGATCGGCCAGCAGTCGCTGCTGCTCGAGTCGCTCGAAATGGATCTGCCGGGCGGAGACCGCCGACGCATGGACTTCAGCGACGTGGTCGTCAACCCCGTCGTGGACCCCGCCGTGTTCACGGCGCCCGGCCGCTAGTCGCCTCGCGTGCTCGCTGCAGTCCAGGCCCTCATGTCGTGGGCGCGTTCGCGCCGAGTGGCCGTGCTGGCGCTCGCCGCGGTCGTGGCACTGGCAAGCCTCGTCCCCTTGAGCCGCTTGCGGTTCGACGCCGACGTGCTGCACCTGATGCCGCGCGACGAAGGCGCCGTGCAGGCCTTCGGCGACTATCTCGACACGTTCGGCAGTCTGGATGCGCTCTATGTCTTCGTCGAGGCGCCCGACGGCTACGGCATCGACGACTACCGCGACCTGGTGGCCGCGCTCACCGAACGGCTGCGGGCGCTGCCCGACGTCGTCCGCGTGGACGCCGGCCCGCTCGATCCCGACAAGGACTGGACCTACCTCACCAGCCGCCAGCTGCTGCTGCTCGACGATGGCACGCTCGAGGAGGCACTGGCGCGGATGCATCCAGACAGTGTGGAGGCCCGCGTCGCCGCGGCGCGCGACCTGTTGGCACTGGCCTCGCCCGAGATCAAGGCGCTCGTGCAGCGCGATCCCCTGGGCTGGTTCGAGTTGCTGCGGCCGACGCTCGGCGGCGCGACCGCCGCGCTGCAGACTGACCCTGGGCGCACCGACGGCTACATCACCGCGGATGGGCGGGCACAGCTGCTGCTCGTGCACCCCACCGGACCGCCGTTCGACACGACCTACGCGAGGCGCCTGCTCGAGGCCGTGGACGGCGCCCGCGCCGAGGCCGTGGCGTCGGTGGCCGAGAGCCTCGCCCTCGACGAGCTGCCGATGCCACGCATCGACGTCGCCGGCGGCCATCGGACGGCCATCGAGACCGAGGCCCTCGTGCGCAGCGAGGCCATCTCGAACACGGTGTGGTCGTCGATCGGCATTCTCGGCGTGCTCTACCTGGCCTTCCGCAGCATCTGGGTGGTGGTCTTCGGCGGCGTGCCGATTCTCCTGGCCACGATGGTGACGCTCGGCGTGCATCAGCTGATGGGCGTCGAGTTGTCGGCGGCGGCCACGGGGTCGTCGGCCATGCTGTTCGGCCTCGGCGACGATGGGCTGGTCCTGTTGTTTGTGGCGTACCGTGAGGCGCTGGCGCGCGGACTGACACCGCAGCAGGCCGTGGGCCGGCTCGGCGGGACGGGCGTGAGCATCCTGCTCGGAGCGGTGACCACCACGGCCACCTTCCTCGGCCTCTGGTTCATGAGCTTCCCGAGCCTGCAGCAGCTCGGGCTCATCGTCGGCCTCGGTGTGTTGTTGACGGCGGTGCTGACGCTCACGGTGCTCGTCGCCGGGTTACCGCAGGCCTCGTGGGCCACGCGGGCTCGTGACCTGACCCTTCCGTCGCTCGCGCGCTTCGTCACGAGGCACCGGCGCCTCATCCTGGTGGCCTCGGCCATCGTCACGGTGCCGCTCGCGGCCGGACTCACGCGTGTGCAGGTGGATCCGGCGCTCGAGCGGCTGCGCCCGCAGGGTGACGGGTTCGTCGTAGAGCAGGAGATCAGTCAACGCTTCGGGCTTCCGCGTGACGTGTACCTGGTGGTCGATCGCGCGGCGTCCGTCGGCCCCGCGCTCGAGCGGGCGGCGGCCCTCGACACGGCACTTCGAGACGTGCCGGGGCTGCGAATCTCGGGGCCCGCGACGCTCCTGCCGCCGGATGCGGTGCAGGCGCGGCGCGCCGCGGCCATCGGCGGCGCGCGTGGCATGGCCGGAGGCACGGCGGACGCGGTCGATGCCGCGGCCCTTGCCCAGGGGTTCGTGCCCGGCACGTTCGCGCCGTTCAGGCAACAGCTCGACACGCTGCTCGATCCGGACGCGCGGCTGACGCTTGCCGGATATCGCGACGCCGGGCTCGGCGATCTCGTCGGGCGCTTCGTGGCCGAGGCACGCGATGGCAACGTGTTCGCGGTGACTTACGTGACGCCGGAGGACGAAGCGGCGCGATCCGCGCTCGGCGCGGCAGTGGCGCAGCATCCGTCGATGGTGCTGACGGGCATCCCCGTCGTCAACCGGTCGCTGGCCGAGCGCTTCCCGCGGGAGTTGTCGGCGGGCCTCGGCGTGGCGGCGCTGGTGGTGGTGCTGCTCATCTGGCTCGAGTTCCGGGCCGTGACGCCGACGCTCTACGCGCTGGTCCCGACGGTCCTTGGGCTCGTGTGGGGTCTCGGCGCCCTCGGCTGGGCCGGCGTCGTCCTGGACCTCTTCAGCGTCTTTGCCGTGCTGATGTTCCTCGGCATCGGCGTGGACTACGGCATCCACCTCGTGCACCCCACCCTCCGGAGCCGCGACCGCGCGTCTGCCGAGCAGGCCATCGCCCTCGTCGGCCCCGCGATGCTGCTGGCCGGCGTCACCACGCTCGTGGGGTTTGGTACGCTCATCCGGTCTGACTACGTGCCGCTGTATTCCCTCGGCATGGCGTCGGTCGCCACGATAGGCATGTCCCTGCTCGCCGCCCTCCTGACGCTGCCCGCCCTGCTCGTGAGCCGGAGTCGCGACGCATGAAGGTCGTGGCGGTCGTCCCGGCCCTGAACGAACGTGAGACCATCGCCGACGTGGTGCGGGGGGCGCTGCCGCACGTCGCCTCCGTCCTGGTGGTGGACGATGGGTCCACGGACGGCACGGGCGACGCGGCCCGGGCCGCTGGCGCCGACGTG
Source organism: Pseudomonadota bacterium (assembly GCA_023437755.1). Lineage (GTDB taxonomy): Bacteria > Pseudomonadota > Alphaproteobacteria > Rhizobiales > Devosiaceae > Devosia. The sequence goes on along the minus strand of JAEZFJ010000097.1, from coordinate 49,393 downwards.
CTGACGATGCCCAGCAATGCGGGCAAGGGGTCGGCAGTGCGCGCAGGCCTCGAGCAGCTGCGGGGGACGGGCACCACGCACGTCCTGCTGATGGACGGTGACCTCCAGCACCGGCCCGACGAGATCCCTCGGCTCATCGACGCGGGCCGATCCACGGGCGCCGCGCTCGTGGTCGGCGAGCGCGTGTTCCAGCGGGCCGCGATGCCGGCGTCACGTTATTGGGCCAACGTGCTGGGCAGCCGCCTGCTCTCGTCGCTGCTCGGCGTGCCGCTGAACGACACGCAGTCGGGCTTCCGTCTGCTGGCGCTCGACGCGGTGGATGGCCTGGGTTTGTGCGGGCGGGGGTACGAGATCGAGACCGAGATGATCGTGAAGCTGGGGCGCCGACGCGCTCGTGTGGTCGGCGTGCCTGTATCGGCGGTCTACAACGGGTCGCGCAGCAAGCTGCGCCCGGTGCGCGACACGTCACGCAACGTCCTGCTGGCCGTGTTCTACCGGTTCGTGCCGCTACCGCGATGATGGCCACACACGCTCCGTCCTGGCGCCGGGAGCCCATCCGCTGGATCTCGCACGGCTTCAACAATGGCCTCGTCTTCACGCTGGGCTACTACGGATCCATCTACACGCCACGGCCGCTCGACTGGCCCATCGTGCAGGTGGGCGCGCGTGTGTTGCGGCGGGCCCTGCCTTCTGCGACCACCGCGCTCGTCCAGAATCTGTCGGTCGTCTTTCCCGGCGAGAGCCGCCGACAGTTGTACCGCCGCGCGCTGGCCACCTACGTGAGCTACGCCAACGACTACGTCGACTTCATCAAGGCGCTGCGCTGGCCACGGGAGGTGGTGCTCGAACGTTTCGCGTACGAACACGGCGAGCGGCTGCAGGGCGCCATGGCACAGGGCCGCGGCGTGATCCTGGTGACGGGGCATTTCGGCAACTGGGAGGCCGGGGCGATCGTGATGCGGGCGCTCGGCGTGCCGCTGACGGTGGTGGCGATGGCCGAGCCCGACCCGCACGTGCATGCCTATCGCCTGCGCATCCGCGAGTCGCTCGGCGTGGACACGCTCGAGGTGCGCCAGTCACTCGACACGCCGCTGCAGATTCGCCGCAAGTTGTCGGAAGGCCGGGCCGTGGCGTTGCTGATGGACCGGGCGGTCGACCGCGACAGGGTCCCCGTGACGTTCTTTGGTCGCGACGTCGAGTTCCTCGGCACGCCTGCGCTCCTTGCGTACCTGACCGGCGCTCCACTCGTCCCGATGACCCTGGTGCGAGAGGGGCACGGGCGTTTCCGCGCAATACCCGCCGAGCCGATCTACGTGGACCGCTCCGCCCCGCGTGACCAGGAAATGCGCCGAGCCGCGCAGGCCGTGGCCGACGTGCTCGAAGCCCAGATTCGCCAACGTCCGGAGTGCTGGTATCAGTTCTATCCGTACTTCGAGGACAGAGAACGGTCTACGGTCCACGGTCCACGGTCTGCGGGGGCCTGATCGCAGGTCGAAGCCCCGCAACACGAGCCCTCAGGCATGAGGCGTGCGGCGTGCGGCGTGCGGCGTGCGGCGTGCGACATCAGGCATCAGTCGTTGGGCGTTAGGCGTTAGGCGTTAGGCGTTAGGCATCACGTCCCGTCCTCCCCATGGATCCCGTCTCTCACCTCCTGTTCGCGCGCATGCTCGCCGCACTGCGTGACGAGCGGCACACTTCGCGGGCGCTCGTGGTGGCGACGACGGCGGGTGGGATGGCACCGGACGTGGACGCGGTGCTGATGGGCGCGGGGTGGGACATCTACCTGCGCTGGCACGAGGCCGGAACGCATTCACTCGTCGGGACGCTCGCCACGGCGGTGCTCACGGCCGCCGTGGTCCGGTACGGGGCCCGCGACACCCCGTGGCCCGCGCTCATCCTGGCCGCGTGGGTCGGCACGCTCAGCCACGTCGTCTTCGATCTCGTCTCGAGCGCCACCCTGCAGCCGTTCTGGCCGCTGTCGTCGTGGCGACTGACGGCACCGGTGGTCGCGATGGCCGACCCGCTCGCCATCGCCTGCCTGTTGGCGGGTGCGGCGGCGTTGTACGTGTGGCCGCGCCGGCCCCGCCAGGCTGCAATGGTGGCCCTGACGCTGCTCGCGGTGCTCTGCGCAGCCAAACTCGTCACGCGGTCGTGGGCCACGGCCGTCTACCGCCAGGCCTCGGGCCCGGAGGTCGTGCGAACCGGCACCGAGGCCGCCTGGGGATCGTGGCGCGACTGGCTCTTCTTCGACCGGACCGCGACCGGCGACGTGCGGGCATGGAGTGTGGACGGCTGGAGCGGCGTGCCGCACCTGCGCTTCACGCAGGCGACGCGCGAGGGCACCGATGTCGCCCTGGCATCGCGCAGGCAGTTCGCCACGGCGCGGAACTTCGCGCAGGTGCATCCTTACGCGTTCGTGACGCGCGAGCCGCGCGAGGGCGGGCACGTCGTGTTCTGGTCGGATGCGCGCTTCTGCTGGACGGCCGACGAGGCCGCCGACCCGCAGGAGGGCGTGCCGCACCAGGACGTACGCCCTCCGTGGACGCCCCTGCGATGTGCGATGTGGTTCGGCGGGTCGCTCGACCGCGACGGCCAGCCGGTGGAGGCGCTCGTCTGGCTCGGCGGACACCTCCAACGCCGGTCGCCGTGAGACACTCGACGGCCATGACCTGGGCCCCGGGCCGCGGCTGGCTGCTCCTGCTGGGTGTCTGTGCCGGGCTCTCGATCTGGCGGCGGCCAGACGCCGTCCTGACTCCGCAGTTGTGGGCCGAGGACGGGGTCGTCTTCTTCCTGGACGCGTGGCGGTGCGGCCTGTCGGCCATCGCCCACCAGTACGCGGGATACCTGCACGTCTTTCCACGACTGACGGCGTGGGCCGCCTCATGGGCGCCCGCCGCCTACGCGCCACATCTCTATGCCGCGGCGTCGCTCGTGCCGCCGGCGCTGGTGTGCCGGGCGCTGGCGAGTCCGCGTCTGCCGGCCGCACCGTGGGCGCGCGTCGCGATGGTCGTCCCCCTGGCGCTGCCGCCGATGGCCGCCGAGGTGCTGTTTGCACCGTCCTACGGGCACTGGTATCTCACGCTGCTGTTCCCACTGTGGCTGGCGAGCCGACTGCCCGCGACGCCACGCGACATGGTGACCGACGCGGCGACGCTACTGCTGGCCGCCGGGTCGTCGCCCGCGGCGCTCCACCTGATGCCGCTGTTGGTCGTGCGGCTGGCTGTCGGCAGGGCGTCGGGCCTGGCGTGGGCGGCGGTGCTCCCCGCCGTGCTGATGACCGCCGTGCAGGCCGCGACGCTGGTGGCGAGTGGGCGCCTGCAGGTGCCGGGCACCCCCGGCGACCTGATCGCGCTGGCGGCCCATGCGATGACCGGCAGCCTCATCGGCCGATGGGCGGGCGACCTGGTGCTTGCGCGCATGGCGCCAATGGCGGCGCTGGCGGCCGGCCTCGCCCTGGTCGCGACTACCGCGATGCTGGCCGTCAGGCGACGACACTGGCCCGCGGCGGTTTGTGCGGGGTGCGCGTTGGTGGTCTGGACTGCCACCATCGTCTCGATGCGCGCCCATCCCGGCCTGATCCTCGCGGACCGCTATCACGTGGTGCCGGTCGTCCTGCTGACGTGGGCCGTCGTGCTGCTGCAGCGATCGTGGTGGACCGCGGCCGTCGCCACGCTGCTCGTGCCGCTGGCGCATGTCGGTGCCTGGCGCGTGGAGCCGCGCCCGGACCGTCACTGGGACACCGCCATCGCGTGCCTCGACCGGGAGGGGCCCTGCGTGATCCCGATCAACCCGGACGGCTGGGCGATCGATATGCAGGAACGGCTGGGGCGCCGACAGGTGGTCTGCGGTCCGCGCGACTGACGATCAGCGCGTGACGGCGTCAGCCCGCCGCGCGACCAGGAGCACGTTCCCGAACGGCGTGCCCTCGCTCATGGGCAGGTCGTAGGCCACCAACCCCACGGATGCCAGCAGCGAGCGCCAGTCGGCCGCCGTACGGAAGGCAAAGCGCTGCCTGAAGCGGCCCGTGGCGATCGACTTGAGCCGGTTGGCGAGACGCACCATCCAGAATCGCCAGCCTGCACTGGCGTCGGCGTCGCGCACCACCAGGCAGCCATCATGAGTGAGGGCGTCGACGACCGCCCGCAGCATGGGGGCGTGCTGGTCGGCGGGCAACATGTGCAGCACGTCGAAAATCAGCACGACGTCGGCCGGCGGCAGGCCCTCGCTGCGGATGTCACCGGAGCGGATCTCCGCTTCGCCGTGGAGCGCCCTGGCGCCCATCGTGGCGAGACGCGTCCGCAACTCGATGCCCACCATCCTCGAGAAGGCTGGCGCTGCGGGACGCGCCGGCGGCCACAGCCCGTCGCGCGCGACTGCCTGCGCCTCGGCAATCACCGCGAGCATCAGGCCCTGCCCGCACCCGAGGTCGACGACCGTGCCGGTCCGCCCGGCGAGGTGCGTGTCGAGGGTGTACCGGTACACGGGGTCGCCGCTCAACTTACCCCGCGCAAACTCCCATGCGGTGACACCGGCATCGAGATAACGGTCGGCGGCCCGACGCGCGAGTTGGCGGTAGAAGGGATCGGGCGTCGGCCGACGGGCGACATACGTGACCAACGCCCCGAGCAGCCCGACGGTTGTGCCGATGACCACACTGCCCAGCATCAGGTCACCTCCGAACTCCCAGGGGCTCAACGTGGCAAACGACCCACGCGTCAGCACCAGGGTCTCGCCGCGACGCAGCCACGCCCCGGTCTGCACCTCGGCGTAGAGCAAGGCGGGCAGGATGACGGGGTTGACGAGGTTCGCGGACAGGTACAGCTTCAGGCGGTTGAGCCGGAGCAGCCGGCCGACACCCCAGCAGAGGAAGAAGTGCACGCCCCAGAACGGCGTGCAGCCGATGAGCAGTCCCGTGCCCACGGCCGTCGCCTCGCGTCCCCGTGTGTCGGCCTCCGACCGCAACGTATGCACGGCACGCTGCAGGCGGGTGGCTCGGGCCAGGGCGCGTTCGGACGGAGACAGCAGGGCCGACGACATCTTCGGGTATTATGACAACTTGCGGCGTGCCGATGATGCATGCTCGCGCGCTTGCCCGAATGCACCATCCTCACCCGATCTCCCACGCCGCGATCCAGGGGCTCAGGCCCGATCCCCCCGCCTGGCTCTCCACGCTGGTCGGGCGCGCCACACACCAGACCGAGACCACCGAGACCAGCGTCGTCCAGGTGGCCACGGGCGCGCATTTCACCCACGTGCAGGTGCAGGTGGCCGGCGCCGACGCGCTCGAGCCCGACGTCCTGGCCGACCGTGTGCGGCAGGCGTACCTGGCCGTTGCGGACGTCCTCAACGGTCAGCGGCGGCACCCGGTGCGCTTCTGGAATTTCGTGCCCTCCATCCACACGCCCAGCGGGCAGGGACTGGACCGCTACATGGTGTTCAACGCCGGCCGCTTCGCCGCGTGTGAACACTGGCACGGGTCGCCCAACGCGTTCGACCACACGCTGGCCTCTGCCTCGGGTGTAGGGATCGTGGGGTCGTCGCTGGCCATCCATTGCCTGGCCGCCGACGCACCTGGGAAGCCGGTGGAGAACCCCCGCCAGGTGCCGGCGTATCGGTACTCGCAGCGGTTCGGCCCGCGGCCGCCGTGTTTCGCCCGCGCCACGCGGGTGATGCGTCCAATTGACGAGGCCTGGTGGCTGCTCGTGGCGGGCACGGCCAGCATCAGGGGCGAAGACACCGCTTTCGTGGGGGACGTCGAGGCGCAGACTCTCGAGACGATCGCGAACCTCGACGCGCTGCTCGAGGAGGCCGAGCGTGCGCATTCGGAGGACCGTCCGGAGCACCACGACGGACGGCCGCCGCAGTTCACCTCGCTGCGCGTCTATGTGGTCCATCAGGAAGATGCCCCGGCGGTGCAGGCGCTCATGGACGCCCGCTACCCAGACGTGCTCGACGTGGAGTACGCCCAGGCCGAACTGTGCCGCACCGACCTGCTGGTCGAAGTCGAAGGCGTCGCCGAACTGTAAGGGTTCGTTCACCCGTCGACTTCGGCGAGCGTCAGGCTGCCGGCGGCGACGCGCATGCCGTCGGCCGTCACTTCCCCCTCGATCTTCCACAGGCGCCCGAGCTGGCCGACCACCCTGGCCGAGGCCTCGAGCGTGACACCCACCCCGCAGCCGGCAGGAAACTTCCAGGGCCCGAGCGCCGCCACACGCATGCCCTTTGGCGGCTGCCCCACCGACGCGCGCGTGCCCGCCGCCAGACCGCCGGTCTGCGCCAGCAACTCCACGAGCACGACGGCCGGCACGACCGGCGTGCCCGGGAAGTGGCCCTGAAAGAAGAAGTCGCCCACGCGGGTCGTCCGACGACTCGTCGCCGACACCCCAGGCTCGAGGTGCACCACTTCATCGATGAGCCGCATGGGCGGCTGGTGCGGCAGAAGCGAGAGTGGGTCGGACATGTCCGGCTACAAGCTACAAGCTACAGGCTACAGGCTACGGGCTACGGGCTACGGGCTACGGGCTACGGGAGAATAGAACCTTGCCTCCGCCGGTTCCAATCGTGCAAGTGGAGTTTTGTTGGTCGGCGCGGATTGAAGAACAGGTGGGACAGGATTCGAGGAAGACGGACGAAAGCGCGCGAGAAGAATCCTCTCGTGCTTCCATCCCTGGCGATCCTGTTCGTCCTGTCTGGCCTCATCTTCGATCCAACTCAGAGGGATCGGACGCCGGCCGCGCGGCTCGCGATCTTCCACCCTCTTGATGTTCGTCACCCTCGCGGAGGCGAGGGCCTATCAGAAGCATCCGGCTGGATCCTCGCCTCCGCGAGGACGACGAGTAACCTATCTGTCTTTCATCTTAGCCCGTCACTTTGCTCATGTGCTCGCGTGCGCAAGTCAGGGGCGCAGGATCATAGGCAGGGTGATCGCAGCTATGATCCCAACGGCGAGAATGCCGAGCAGCATCCAAATGAGAACTGACGTCTTGTATTTGACATGCGGTGTCGCCGCGACGATGTCGGCGTAATCGGATTCGAAGATGCGCCGACCCTTCTTCGAAAGCAGGAGATACAGAATGTAACCGTTGATCAACGTGCCGAGCGGAAAGCCCAACAGACCGATCACCGATAGCACTATCGCAGCGATGCGCGCCCAAGGCTTGAGCGCACGAAGCTCATGACCGACCGCGATGCTGAGGACCGCGAGCGCTCCATAGATGATCGCCAAGCCATAGCCGAACGCCATCTCCTGAAGGCCGACGATGAACATGACGGCTGCGATCAGCATCATCGCCGCGCCGAAGTAATACAGAAACCCGACCGATCGGATCGAAGCCTCGTGCTTGATGTGCTCGCGGCGGATCGACTCTGCCTCTGGATTGTCGCCGCTGATATCGGCGACTTCGGCTTGCGGCGGCGCGTAGGGATTGATGTGAGTAGACATCTCAGCTTCCTTTGCAAATCTTCGCCAAATTGACGTCATCCCGGCGCAGGCCCATTGCTGTCCGGGGAAAACTAGCGCGGGGCGCCTCTCGTCCCATGTTCCCTCCCTTGCGAAGCGGGGGAGGATTAGGGAGGGGGCGCAAAAGTGCGCGCTATTACGCGCCCCATCCTGTCCTTCTGATGCACAGGACGTACAAATGGCGCGAAGTGCATGGATGCACGGGAGCGGCCCGCGCTGCCGCAAGGGAAGGGACGCATCCATAGACCCTTGCGCAGTTGAGTTGCCGTCGACAGCACGCGTACGAATACCCTGCAAAGACCGAATGAAACATCGCTTCTCAATTCATTTCCCCGGACAGCAGTGGGCGCAGGCCGGGATCCAGGCAAGCCAGTGTCTTGAGCACAGAAGTCCCGGACCCCGGCCTTCGCCGGGTTGACGCTCATTGGGTCGAGCCTAAGTGATGAGCGGATCGCGTGCGAAGCCCGATGCGTCGAGCCTGTGCGGCTCGTCTCATAATCAACGGCGTGCAAACGATTCGATCGCGGTTGCGTGCTTCGTAGAGTTCAGGATGCATTAAGCACGAAAGCGCTTGAATCGCTCCATGCTGGAGTGGGAGCGATGAAGATGAAATGGGTTGTTGCGGCAAGCATCCTGGCCTTCGCCATACCAAGCGCAGCACTTTCCAATGCCGAAGGCTATGAATCGGAGCTGCCCTCGGCTTCTGTCGATCCTGCGAGAACGTCCAAGTACACACGCATCGAAGCCGATGGCGCAGCGCGCACCGCTCGTTCGGGCGTCAAGTACTCGAAGCCTTCTTTGAAGGCCGCACCGGCCGCGCGCGAGATTCGCTCCGGCTCGATGCATCTGTCCGGCTTCGGAACTCATCTGTATTTTCGCAACGCCTCGACGCTGCTGCTGACGGACCGCGATCAAGACGGGTACTTCAGCGAGTTTCGCGTGCGCTTCGATGCGGACTCCGATGTCGGCAATGTGCGTGTTTACGCGAAGCTGTACCTGCGCCGCTTCGGAGAAGTGGACTGGCTGCTCTACCACACGACCGATGATTTCTGGCTCGATGGGCGCTCGGGCTCGGACGACTATTACGTCACGACGACATTGGACACAGGCTTTGCGACTGCAGAGTACGACGTGCTGATCGATCTTTACGAGGTCGGCTACAGCGACATTGTGGCGACGATCGGACCGGAGGACACGGCTGAGCTCGAGTTCCTGCCGCTGGAAGAGATCGGATTGGACGTTCCGATCGAGCTGCCTGGCTACTCGATCGGCGAGATCGAGACGACGTTGCTCATCGATGACGATGGCGACGGGCACTACTCGCGTTTCGAGATCTCATTCGATCCGGATGCCGACTTCGACGGTGCCAGCGTGTACGCGAACATCTGGGTGCGAGCACAGGGCGGGGATTGGATCGAAGAGCACACCTCCGAAGATTTCTTCCTCGATGCGAGCGGAAGTGCGGATACCTACACGCTGGGGATCGATTGGCTCAGCGGCTATCCGACCTCGTACTACGACGTGCAGATCGACTTGTACGATTCGGCGACGGGACTGCTCGTTGCAACGGCAGGCAGCGAACGCCCCGAGCTCGCGCAGATCCCGCTCGAGGACCAATCTCGCGATCGCCGCCCGAACCCACCCGTGATCGGCGGCGGAGGCAGCGCCAGCTCGGACGAGCGTGGCGGTGGAGCGTTCGGATTGATATGGCTCGGAGCGTTGGGGCTTCTACTCGGCGCGCGGCGTGTGCGTGGATGAGCTTCGGACGAAGAAACTCTCGCCAAGCACGCAAAGCTCGCAAGGGAAGATATGAAGTGAATCTTCCTTTCCGACCTCCGCGTCTCCGCGACTCCGCGTCTCTGCGAGATCATTCTCTCCTTGGCAACCGCACGGCATTCAGAAGAGTAACTCTCGAAGAGACGTGGAGACATGGAGACCAGAAGAATCCGCTCCTCAATCTGCCTTTGCGAGCTCTGCGTGCTTGGCGAGAGTTTCTTCTCCTGGATAGGCTCGGCGGCTGATGATCAGCCACGCGATCAAGGAGACGATTGCTGCGACCGACAAGTAGTAACCCACAAACGCCAGTCCGTAGGTACCCGCCAGCCATGTGGCGATGTACGGCGCGAGTGACGCGCCGACGATGCCGGCAGCGTTGAACGTGACCGAAGCGCCGGTGTAGCGCACCGCCGTTGGGAACAGCTCAGCCAGTGCCGTGCCGAGCGGACCGTACGTCAGCCCCATGAGCCCCAATCCGAGCGAGAGGAACGCCAGCGCGCCGAGGCTCGATCCAGAACCGAACAATGGTTCGAACGTCAGCCCGAACAGAATGATGCCCACCGTTGCTGCGATCAGCATCGGCAGCCGCCCCAAGCGGTCTGCGATCAATGCAGACACCGGAATGGTGACACCGAAGAAGAGCACGCCTCCGATCTGCAGCAGCAAGAAATCCTGACGCTGAAAACCCAATTGCGTCACGGCCCAGCTCAACGTGAACACCGTCATCAAGTAGAAGATGACGAAGGTCGCCGTCGCAGCAAACATCCCGAGCAGCAGCGTTCCTCCTTGGTTCGCCGCAACGCTGAGCATCGGCACACGCACACGCTCATCGTTCTCGAGCGCTCGCAAGAACGCCGGGGTCTCCTCCAACCGCAGACGCACGTACAGTCCCACGAACACGAGCACCGTGCTCGCAAGGAACGGCACACGCCATCCCCAGGCGAGGAACTGAGCGTCGTTCAGCCATTCGGTCAGCAACACGAAGATTCCCGTGGAACAGATGAATCCGATCGGCGCGCCGAGTTGGGGGAACATCCCGTACCACGCCCGCTTGCCGGGAGGCGCGTTCTCCGTCGCAAGCAGAACGGCGCCACCCCACTCTCCTCCCAATCCCAAACCCTGACCGAGACGGCAGACCGCAAGCAGCACGGGCGCCAGCACGCCGATGGACTCGTAAGTCGGCAGCAAGCCGATCAACACCGTTGACACGCCCATCGTCAGCAGTGCCGCAACGAGCGTCGCCTTGCGTCCGACGCGATCGCCGAAATGGCCGAAGAGCGCGGAGCCGACCGGCCGAGCGAAGAATGCGAGCGCGAAAGTCGCGAAGGATTGCAGCGTCGCAGACGTGGGGTCGGCCGACGGGAAGAAGAGCGTCGGAAACACGAGCACGGCCGCGGTCGCGTAGATGTAGAAGTCGAAGAACTCGATCGTGGTGCCGATCAGGCTGGCAAATAGCACACGCCGTGGCGAGTTGCCCCGTGGCGCGGAAGATTCATTGGGCATGCGAAATTGTTGTTGTGCTCAAGGCAGAGGCGGATTCTGCCATGGCTCAGCCGCGCTTGTTGCGGCGCATGCGCGAGAAGCGCAGCACTCCTGACTTTGAAAACTCGAGAGCGCGGTACGAGCTTCCCAACTAGCTTCGCAATGCACCGATGCGCCGCGCCTGCATCGCCGTCGCGATCGATAAGAAAATCAACAGGATTCCCGCGGCCACCTCCGCCAGAATGGAGAGATGCATCGCGAAGGTGTGAGCGGTGAAATCGGCGACCACGTAGTGAGCGAGACCATCCAAGCCACACGCGCCGTAGATGGCGAGCGCCAATAATCCCGCACTCACGAAGCGGAATCGCAACAACACGAAGCCCACGACACCGATCGTCGTGACGGCCGCCCAGGCAGCGTAGACGTTCAAGATCGACAGGCTTGGCGGCAGATTCGGATAAGCCGTGAGAAAGGTCGCGTTGTGAACGTGATGAAACAGGCTCGCGAACGCATACACTACGAGCGCGATGGTGACTGGCCTCGTATCCAAGCGCTTCACGCGAGACATGCCGTCCTCCCCTTAGGCTGTCGCTATCGGCTGTAGACTGTAGGCCGTAGGCAGAGATAAAGAGTGCCGCCTCTCCCCTTCTGGCTACAGCCTACAGCCTACAGTCCCATCCGAATCAAGCATTCGCCGCTACAGCCTGTCCTGCCTCGGGCGCCTCATCCGTGCTCTCTTCATCCGCGATCCGACGATGATCCGCGGCAATGAACGAGTAGAACACGGGTACGACGAACAACGTGAACAGCGTTCCCACCAACATACCGGTCACGAGCACGATACCGATGCTATTGCGAGCCTCGGCACCCGGGCCCGCCACCAGCACGAGCGGGAAGTGCCCGAACACCGTCGCCGCTGAGGTCATCAACACCGGTCGCAGTCGGGTGCGCGCTGCTTCACGCAGGGCAGCCAGTTTCTCCACTCCTTGCTCCTGAAGCGTATTCGCAAATTCCACGATCAGGATGCCGTTTTTCGCAATCAGTCCAACCAGGGTGATCAACCCCACTTGTGAATAGATGTTGATGGTTGTCCAGTCGATGAAGGTAAAGACCAGCGCTCCAGAGATCGCGAGCGGCACGGAACCCAGCAACACGATCAACGGATCGCGGAAGCTGTGGAACTGCGCCGCAAGCACCAAATAAATCAGGATCACAGCAAAACCGAGCGTGGTCGTGAGAGCCGATCCTTCCTGGCGAATCTGCCGCGACTCGCCCGCGAAATCGATCGTGGTACCGGGCCCGCCGGCAGCCATCGCCGCCTGTTCGAGAATCTGCAATCCTTCTTCCTTCGTCACATTCGGCAACACGCCCCCGTAGATGCGAGCGGAGTTGCGTTGTTGGAAGCGATTCAGCGTGCGCGGTGCCGTGGTCGTCTCGATGCGCGTGAACGTGGACACCGGGACCAAGCTGCCGTCCGGCGTCTTGATCTTGAGATCGAGCAGCGGCTCGAGGCTCGCGCGATCGGCCTCGCCGATCTGCGGAATCACCTTGTAGCTGCGATCGAAATAGTTGAAGCGATTGACGTACGCGCCGCCGAGTAAGGTGCCAAGCTCCTGCGCGACGGTCGCGAGATCGAGACCAAGGTCCGCGATGCGCTCGCGATCGAGCACGACGCGCGCTTCCGGCAAGTCGATCTTCAGGTCCGTGTCGACGTACAGGAACTTGCCGCTCTGCCAGCCCGCGGCGAGCACCGCCTGGGTCGTCTCGAGCAACTGCTCGATCGAGCCGTCGTTCTGCACAATGAGCTCGACATCGAACTGACCTGGCGAGGGCAGCGGTTTATCGAGCACCGGCAGCACACGTAAGCCCGGCACTTGCGACACCGCACCATAGACTTCCGGATACATCTCGGCCGTCGAGCGCTCGCGCTCTTGCCAGTTCTTCGCCACGAGGCCGCCGAAACCGCCCCAAGGCGCCATCAACGACCAGGTGAACCGCGTTTCCGGGAACGCGACCACCTTCTCGATCACCTCCAGCGAATTGCGATGGCTAGCCGGCAAGGATGAGTCAGGCGAGGCTTCATAGACGAACGTGATGTGACTTTGATCTTCGACCGGCGCGAGCTCCTGCCGCGAATAGTGATACAGCGGCCATGCAGCAAGGGTGACGAGCACCGCGACAGCAACGATCGACCAACGCATGTTGAGCGCACCGTCGAGCAATCGCGAATAGGTGCTGCTGACTTTGTCGAAGCCGCGATTGACGATCGCGGTCAGTCGTCCTTCTTTGCCCTGCGGATGCACGAATCGCGAGCTCATGAGCGGGGACAACGTCAACGCCACGAAACCCGACACGACGACTGCTGCCGCCAACGTGATGGCAAACTCCAAGAACAGCGAGCCCGTGAGCCCGCCTTGGAACGCGATCGGCGTGTAGACCGTCGCAAGCGTAATGGTCATCGCGATGATCGGACCCTTCAGCTCGCGCGCACCGACGAGCGCCGCCTGGATGCGTGTCTTGCCCTCGCGAATATGGCGCTCGACGTTCTCGACCACCACGATCGCATCGTCGACGACCAGACCGACCGAAAGCACGATCGCGAGGATGGTCAGCAAGTTCAAGCTGAAGCCGAACGCCAGCATCACGATTGCTGCGCCCACGAGAGAGACCGGCATGGCTACGAGCGGCACGAGCGCCGTTCGCACCGAGCCCATGAAGAGGAACACCACGATCGCCACGATGAGCACGGTTTCGCCGAGGGTCTTCGTGATCTCCTCGATCGCATCGCTCATGAACATCGTGCCGTCCCACACCAGCCGCATGGTCACATCGCTCGGCAATGTCGGCTCGATGCGCTGCATCTCCTCCTTGAGATGCTTCGCAACTTCGAGCTCGTTCGAGCCAGGCAACGGCCACACGCCGAGATAGACGCTCAGCTCGTCGTTGTACTTCGCGACCATCGAAGCTTCTTCGGAGCCGAGCTCGACTTTCGCGACGTCGCTCAAGCGCACGATGGCGCCGTCGCGATCGGCCACGATCAGGTTCTCGAACTCTCCGACGGCGCGCAGATCGGTATTGGCGAGGAGATTGACTTGGACGAGGTTGCCCTTCGTTTGACCCACTGCTGCGAGGTAATTGTTACGGCGCAGCGCTGCATGCACGTCACCGGGCGAGAGATTGCGTGCGGCAAGCTGCTCGGGATCGATCCACACGCGCATCGCGAGCGGCTGACTGCCTTCGAAGCTCACACGCTGCACGCCCTGCAACGTCGACAGCTGCGGCTGCAGCGTCCGAGACAGCCAGTCCGTGAGCTCCGGCACGGTGCGCTCCGTGGACGTGAATCCCAAGTAGAACGTCGCGTACGGACGATCTGCGCGCTGCACCTCGACGACCGGCGGCTCGGCTTCCGAAGGCAGCTCGGAGCGAACTTGCTGCAGGCGTGCCGTCACCTCCGCGAGCGCAGCGGTGCTGTCGTGATTGAGCTTTAGGCGAATCGTGATCGTGCTGAGGCCGGCTCGGCTCTGCGATTCGATATGATCGACACCGCTGATCGCCGAAACCGCGCGTTCGATCGGCGTCGTCAGAAATCCGCGCACCGTCTCGGCGCTTGCGCCGGTGTAGACGGTCGAGATGACGACCGACGAGCTTTGCAGGCTCGGGTATTGCTGCACGGGCAACGAGGACAGTGCTCGCACGCCGACCAGTACGATCACGAGATTGACGACGATCGCGAGGACCGGATGTTTGATGAAGATGTCTGTGAAGGCGCGCATAAGATGGGCTACTGGGCTGCTGGGTGCTGGGTATTGGGTACTGGGTTCTAGCCAGAGGCGCGCACAGCGCACCCTTCTGACTATCCCCTATCCCTATCCCCTATCCCCTTCTTGAGTGGCATTCATGGCGACCGCGTCCTGCGGTGCGGCGATCGCGACAAGCGCTGCATCTCTGAGCTTGAATGAACCCGATGCTGCGACACGTTCACCCGGCGCGAGGCCTTCGCTGATGACGACTTCGTCACCGAGCGCTGCTTCGACCGAGACTTGGCGTTGACGCGCGCGCGATGCGCCGTTGGCATCGGTCTCGACGACGAATACGAAGTCGCCTGCCGGACCCTTCCGCAAAGCGCTTGCAGGAATCGCGAGCGCTAGACGCGGCGATTCGGTCGGTACTTGCACACGAACGGATGCGCCAGGAGCAGGCAATGTGTCGATCTGCGCGACTTCGGCACGCACTGAGGCATTGCGTGTCGAGCGATCCACTCGCGAATCGATCGCCACGATCTTGGCCGCGATCGGGGTCGTCGATTGATTCGTGACGACCTGCACTTCATCGCCTGCCCGCAGCGAGGACGCGACCTGCTGCGCGACGGTGAAGTCGATGTACGTGGAATCATCGATGCCCTGCAGGGTCGTGAGCAACGTTCCTTCGTTCAGATATTGACCCGGATGGACGTCGGAAAGACCGATGCGTGCTCGGAACGGCGCGCGAATCGTCTTGCGCTCGATGATCGCCTTCGTTCGCGCGATTTGCGCAAGCGCGACGTCGCGCTCAGCGCGTGCGGTGTCGACTTCCATATCAGCCGCGGCGCGCTCCGCGTTCATGCGCTGCATGCGCTCATACTGCGTTTGCGCAAGCAACGACTGCGCCTCGAGCGCCTTCAACTCCGCCTGCTCGACCGATACGTCCAGCGCGACCAGCACTTCCCCGGGCTCCACGATTCGACCCGGCTCGAGCGAGACGTGCCGCACCGTGCCAGGCAACTCATTGCGGACGCTGATCGATCGCGTCGCAACGACGGTGCCAATCGAAGTCGTCGAGCGATAGTGTTCTCGTTCCTTGGCAACCGCGACGGCGATCGACTCGACCGGCTCCGGCTGACTTGCTGCAGCCGCGGCGGACTCTTCGAGCGAGGAATGCTTCCACGCCGCAAGCGCCGAGCCCGTTACGACAACTGCGCTCAGGAGCGCGAGAGATCCCAACTGTGTACGACGAACCATAAACAAAAACTCCCGTTGTTCTTTCAATCGTTGCGATGATTGGCGACTAAGGTAGCGGTGCGCACCCGCTCGACCAATCGGTCGCGGCGAAAGTCATTCATGCCGGAGAGGAAAGAAACGTGACGGAGTGACGAAGTCAGAACCCTCACCCGCCGCTCCGCTGGCGGCCTCTCCCTGAAGGGAGAGGCGTTTAGCTCTGACGGAGAAGCGTTCCGTTCTGACGGAAAGGCGTTTCGCTCTGACTTCGTCACTCCGTCACTTTGTCACCTCGTCACTTCACTTCGCGGACGCCGTCCGCGCGACGGGCCTGAACCCGCCGCCCAACGCCTTGTACATCGACAGCAGAGCGGTGGCGGTTTGGGTCTCGCTTTGTGCAAGCGCGTCTTCCGCTTGCAAGGCACTGCGCTCCGCATCCAGGACTGTCAAGAAATCCGCAGCACCATTCTCGAAGCGAACGCGAGCGATACGTGCGGCTTCGAGAGAGGCGTCCGCGCTTGCGCGCAAGTGCTCCTGCTTCACGATCGACTTCGTGTAATGGGTGAGGCTGGCGTCCGTCTCCTCCAACGCACGAAGCACCGTTTGCTCATACCGCGCCAAGGCGGCATCGTTCGCTGCTTCGCGTTGCTTGATGCGTTGGCGGACGCGACCAAGGTCGAACGCCGCCCATCGAATGCTGGGCCCGAACGCATAGGTTTCGCTGCTGGAATTGCCTAGATCGCCGCTTGCGACCGCATCGAAACCCCAACTGCCCACGAATGAGATTCGCGGGAAGAGATCGCCCACTGCGATGCCGATGCGCGCGGTCGATGCCGCAAGCTGGCGCTCAGCCGCAATGACATCCGGACGCCTCCGCAGCAATGCTTCGGGCGTGCCGATGCTATGTGTTCGCGGCAGGGCGGGCAGATCTTTCGGCTGGCTCAAGTCAGCAGTGAGCGCCTGTGGCTCACGTCCGGCGAGCACGGCGAGGCGTAGCATCGCCTGATTCACCTCGGCCTCGAGATCTGGGATCGATCCCAGTGTCGCCGACAGTTGCGCTTGAGCGCGCGAAACATCGAGCTGCGTGCCCCGTCCTGCTTCGAGACGTGTCGTCGTCAATCGCAGCGACTCGCTCTGGTTCGCCGCGTTACGTCGCGCCACTTCCAAGCGCGTCTGCGCACCGCGCAATTCGAAGTAATTGCGAGCGACCTCAGCGGTCACGCTGACCTGCGTGCTGTAGAGGTTCGCCTCCGCCGCTTGCAGCTCGGCGCTCGCAGCTTCGACACCGCGGCGCACACGACCGAAGAAATCGAGCTCCCAGAAGGCATCGAAGCTCGTCTCGTAGTAGTCCTGATCGCGATCGACGCCGGTGAACGGCGCCTGACGCTCACTCACACGCGTATCGACGTGCGATGCCTGCTCGGTGATCGTGGGCGCAAGATCGAAGCGTGCTTCGCCGCGCAGAGCGCGAGCTTCGCGAAGACGCGCGGTCGCAATGCGCACATCGTGGTTGGCGCTCAGTGCCTCCTCGATGAGGCGATTGAGCTGCACGTCATTGAACGCCGTCCAGAACTCCCGCTCGACTTCGGCCCCGTTGAACTGGGCCCCTTCGGTACCTACGAAGGCATCTGGCGCAGACATGTCGGGCCGGTGGTAGTCAGGTCCAACCGCACACGCTGAGAGCGTCGCAGCAATAGCAATGACGAGCGCGGAGCGCACTTTGCGAACGGGTTGCATATTGAATGTCTCGGTGTGCCAGTGGTGCGCACTCTAGACAGGCACACAGGACCGACCAATCGGTCCGAGCGCATGACATTCATGACCGGTCGTCAGGAATGCCGCTGATGCAAAGACAACGAGGCAGGGTCGCCACCCTGCGACGGGTCCTTAGCAAGACAGCGTCATCATGACGACATGCATCTTTGTTATGCGGGCGGCGAGTAAACTCTCGCAACGTGCGCTACTGCACAGGCTTGAGCGCTCTGACGGTGAGATTGATGAGAGGCTGGGCGCCACCGCAGTTCAATGCCTGCTTGGTCTCGATCCCGAGCTGAGGAAACACTTGCGTGCTGATGGCTTCGAGCAGGTCGCAATCGCTCGCTGCGAACGTATTGAAGGAGACATCGGTAGGGACGGCCCGAAAACGGTGCACCGTTTCGGGCGTCGCGAGCGTCCAGTTGCGAGCCTCCGCGATGAGCATCGTTCGGCTATCGAAAGTGGTCTCTGCAATGAGGTTCTCCCGCGTCGCCTCGATCGGAATACCGACCACGATCCGAATCGTGGTGCTGTTGATCAACGGACCCACTGAGCACTTGGCTTTGACATCCATCTGCTCGCTCGCACCCACCGCGAGCATGATGTCCGCGACTCGCCGTTGCAGCGTGTCGCAATAATAGAAGGTGCTCGGACTGTCGTAGCGGAACGTGATGCCGCGCACCTTCCAGATCGCATCGATCGGCTCGGCTCCGCGAGAGACTTCGGACCCATCGTCCGCGCTCTGCGCGAGATGGGCAGCGCAAACGATCGCAAGCAAAGACGCGCAGCGCAACAGAACACGCATGACCGCTCCTTACCGAACGCTCTTACCCCACTGGCAACGGCGATACGCCGATCCACCGCAGATGCAGGTAATGCAGGAACCCGAAATAGAGCACGAGACCGAGCACGATTGCGATCGCATCGTTCATTCTCGACTGCGGGAGCGTCTTGAGGGGCCGTTGCACCCGCCGCTTGAATGAGATGCGATCTGCAACCGCCCAAGCAAGGAATGCTCCGAACAAGACCACATCGGCCAGCATCCCGTTGGACAGCAGATGGGCGAGCGCCCAGAGCTTGACCGCGACGAGCATGGGATGCTTGAGCGCCTGACGAATGCGGCCTGGAAAATAGGGGGCGAGCAGCAAGGGAAAGACGGGCAGCATGAGCACTGCCGTGACCCAACGCAGCTCGGGCGGGGGCATATAAAGAACGACGGGATGGGCCCGCGCTTGGCCGTAACCCCAGATGAGCAGCACGAACCCGACGATCGAAGCGACGGAGTACAAACCCTTCCAGCCCCGCTCGCCCACTCGCGCAGCGAGCCTGTCGCGGCCGCCCGGCGAGACGATCGAGAGCGAATGGACGCCGAGAAATACGAGTAAGCCAACGACGAGCGCCGTCATCTAGTCTTCTCCTCGAGGTCTGTCTCGCCTGCGAGCATATACCGCATTTTCATCGAGTGGATGTCGGATCGTCCCGCGCGCGGTCGTCCTTGAGCCGTAGCGACCACACCGGAGATAGATACTATGAAAGCGGCAACCGACCGACCTGCCACCCCTGCGATGCCTGAAGTGCGCGGAGGCGTCGTACCGTATCTGCAAGTCAGCAACGCATCGGAGGCGTCCGCGTTCTATCAGCGGGCGTTCGGCGGCACGGAGGTTTATCGCGTACCCGTCGACGAGCAAGGGCGCACGATGCATATCCACCTCTACGTCAACGATGGCTCTCTCATGCTCTGCGATCCATATCCGGACTACGGTCACCCGCTCCAAACCCCTCAAGCATTCAACTTGAACCTGCAGGTCGGGAACATTGACGTGTGGTGGGAACGCGCGGTCGCCGCAGGTTGCGAAGTCGTCTTGCCACTGCAAGAAATGTTCTGGGGCGCTCGTTACGGACAGGTGCGCGACCCGTTCGGCGTGCTGTGGGCATTCAATCAGCCGCTTTGATTCCATCGCGGAAGGCGAGAGATCGGAATACGCGTCGTTAGTGGCGCCACAACGGCTGCGTCAAGCGCCAAGGGGACTGTCACCCGGACTTGTTTCAGGAGCTTCGAAAACAGGGATCGTTTTCGTAGCAGGTCTACAAGGGATGTATTCACGACCGGTCCTGAAACAAGTCCGGGTGGCAGTCCCCGCCTTCGTTCAGATGGCACTGACCTGCCTCGGAGAGCGCTCTGCGGCAGTGCTATGCTGCATCCATGAGTGGAGAAACCGAAGCAGCCGGTGATGTGTTGACGGGTGCGCTCGTCGGGCGCGCGGTGGAGCCCGCTACAGGTGCGCCGACGGATGCAGAAGCTCGCGAGCAGAAGCACGCCGCATGTCCGAATTGTGGCGCTGCGCTGACCGGCGCCTATTGCGCGAATTGCGGTCAAGCCGCGCACTTGCATCGCAGCCTCGCATCGCTCGGTCACGAGATCCTGCACGGCGTCTTTCATTTCGAGGGCAAGATCTGGCGCACCTTGCCGGAGTTATTCTTCCATCCGGGCAGGCTCACTCGTCGCTACATCAATGGCGAGCGTGCGAAGTTCGTCTCGCCGATGGCCCTGTTCCTCTTCACGGTCTTCTTGATGTTCGCCGTGTTCTCCCTGACGGGCGCCCTGAATGTCGATGTTCCCGACGATCCTTTGAACGTGCGCTCCGAATGGCAAGAAGGAAACCAGTCGGCGCTCGAACGAACCAACGAGAGCATCGAGCGCGTGCAGGCGCAATTGAACGATCCGAATACCCCTGCCGACTCCATCCCTAAGCTCAAGACCGAGCTTGCGGATCTCGAGTCTGCAAGGGACGTGATGGAAGCCCTTGCGAAAGGCGACTTCGCGCGCATTGCGGAGATCGATCAGGAGCAAGATGCACGGGCCGAAGGCACCGAGGCCAACGCCAACACGACGTGGCCCAAACCTGGCAGCCGGCTCTTCAGCGCCATTCAACACGTCAAGGACAATCCGGAGCTGCTGCTCTACAAGCTCAAGACGAACGCGTACAAGTTCTCGTGGGCATTGATCCCGCTCAGCGTTCCGTTCTTGTGGCTGATGTTCTTCTGGCGTCGCGACATTCATGTCTACGATCACGCCATCTTCACGACCTACTCCATCAGCTTCATGATGCTGTTGATGCTGCTCGTGTCATTGGCGTCATCGTTCGGCGTACCAACCGCGATCTGGGCGCCCGCGCTCATCTTCATCCCGCCGATACACATTTATAAGCAACTGCGCGGGACGTACGGCTTATCGCGAGCCGGGGCGTTCCTGCGCCTCTTCTTGCTGTGCATCTTTATCGTTGTGATCGTCTCGCTCTTCGTGACCCTGCTGATCCTCGCGGGCCTCTTGACCTGACTGCAATCAGCTCAGATTGTCGTCAGCTCGCCGACGTGTCGCTCGCGGCTGCATCGTCGCGAGGCGTGAGCTGTTCCTGCCTGCGCCGACGCTCTTCATTCACTCGCGTGCGATAAATCGCGGCTCGCATCACGAGCATCGCGGTGACGGGAGACGTCACGACGATGAAGACCGTGATCAAGATCTCGTGCGCGACGGGATGACCCACGAGCGCAGACGACAAGATCATCGAGGCGATGAGCACGCATCCGGCACCGAGCGTGTTTCCCATCGAGGGCGCATGCATACGCATGAAGAATGCCGGTAGCCGCAGCAGACCGATTGCGCCGATCACCGTCAGCAACCCACCGATGATCAGCAGCAAGGAGGCCGGAAGCACCGCCCATGCCGGGAACTCGAAGGCGGTCATGGCTCGATCACCTCGCCGCGCAGCAGGAACTTCGCCAATGCGATCGTACCAACGAAACCGAACAGCGCGATCAGAAGGGCCATATCGAAATAGGCCGTAGAGCTCGAGCGCATGCCGAGCATCAGCAAGCTCAACATTCCGTTGATATACATCGCATCGAACGCGAGGACGCGATCCTGTGCACCCGGGCCGCGGATCACGCGCATGGCCGCGAACGCCGTCGCGATCGCAAAACAGGCCTGTGCGAACCAGATCGACCCATCGAGTATTGCATTCATTCGAACACCTCCATGAGCGGGCGCTCATAGCGATCTTTGATGCGGTGGATCCATTCGGACTCATCCACCAGATCGAGTACGTGAATCGTCAGGGTCGTTTGGTCGTGGCTCAGCTCAACCCATACGGTACCGGGCGTGGCGGTGATGATCATGGCGAGCCCGGCAAGACCATGAGGATCACGCATATCCAGAGGGATCTTCATGAATCCAGAACGGATGTCGCGCTCCCCCGCGAGACCCAGGATCACCCGCGCCACGCCGATGTTCGAACGCACGATATCCACGAACACGTGCGCGATCAGCACGATCAGCTTGAGCCCGTTGCGGAATTTCGGTTGCAGCGGTCGCAATGCGAACGCCGCGAGCAACAGCAACGAGGAGATCACGAGACCGAGCAGGACGTGCCCAAGCGAAACAGTATTGTTCAGCAGCAGCCACATGACGACGAGGACGCATAGAAATACAGGCGGCACGCGTCTCATGGGGCATCTCCTGCGGCAGCAACAGCGTTGGGATCTACCGATAGCACGGCCTCGATGTACGTCTGTGGCGAGCTCAGTCCTTGCGCCGCAGCCTGCATGAACGTCATGACCGGCTCGGCGGCGATCGTGAGTCCAATGCAAACAACGAGTAACAGCGCGACCGGCGCAGCCTCGATGACGCGCAATCGCGGTGTGGTGCGGCCAACGACGCTCCAGAAGAGGCGCGTGCCGATGCGGGTCAGGGCAATGATTGCTGCCAACCCCGTCCCCAACATCGCTGCAACGAAGATCCACGACTGCACAGGATGTTCTGCGCCGGGCGCGACCTGTACTGCGGCAGACAGCATCGCGAACTTCGAGACGAATCCCGAAAGGGGCGGCAACCCGGCCACGAGCAGCGCACAGAGGACGAATGTCAATCCAAGAAACGCCATCGCGGCGGGGATTGCGATGCCGACCTCATCCTCGACGTCCAGAGGATCGTGCGAATCCTCCATTCCGAACGCGGAATAGGACGCCGCAGGGATCGGTGCTTGATCGGAGCTTTCGAAGAAGTGCGTGCGCGTGCGTTCGGTCATGCCCGTGACCATGAAGAACGCTCCACTCGCGAGCACGGAGCTCACCAGATAGAACAGAGCCGGCGCCGTCATCGCGTCCGGATTGAGGCCCGCCGAGGCAAGCAATGTGCCGGACGACACGATCACAGAGAAAGCCACCAAACGCGCGAGTTGCTGTGCTGCGAGCATCCCGACGATACCGAACACGATGGTTGCGATGCCGCCGGCGAACAGCCAATCGCTTCCGAACGGTCCATGCACACCCGACTCATTGAGCAGCGAGCCGACGCGGATGATCGCGTACACACCGACTTTCGTGAGCAGCGAGAACACGGCCGCGACGGGAGCGGCAGCGGCCGAGTAGGCGACCGGCAACCAGAAGTTGAGCGGCCAAACAGCCGCCTTGATCAAGAATGCAAGACCCAAAATGGTCGCCCCAATATCGAAGAGCCCACGATCATTCGGCGCAAGCTGCGCCACGCGCGGGCCGAGATCCGCCATGTTCAGCGTTCCCGCCACACCGTACACGAGTGCGACTCCGATCAAGAACAGGAGCGATGCGACCAAGTTGACGATGATGTAGTGCATGCCGGCTTTCACGCGGGGTGCACCGGAACCATGCAACAACAATCCGTAGGACGCAGCGAGCAGCACTTCCACGAAGACGAATAGATTGAACAGATCGCCCGTGAGAAACGCGCCGTTCAAGCCCATCAACAGCAATTGGAACAGCGGGTGGAAGTTCACGCCGACGCGATCCCAGCGTGCCAGCGAATAGACGAGCGCGGCCAAAGCAACCGTCGCAGTGAGCACCAGCATGAGCGCGGCCAATCGATCGACGACAAGCACGATGCCGAAGGGCGCCGGCCACTTCCCGATCGAATACACGCCGATGCCTTGCGGCCAAATTTCGAGGACCGCATCCGTCGTCAGATACAGCAACACGAGTGCAGTCGCGAGCTGAGTGAGCACAGCGGCGACCGCAAGCCCGGCGCGCGAGCGGCGCGACTCCGGCACCAGCAACATGATTGCCCCGGCAAACAGCGGCGCGATCACCGGCACGACCGGCAGATGCTCGAGCCACATGTTCATGTGTCGCCCTCACGACCATCGACGTGGTCGGTGCCGGTGAGGCCGCGGGCCGCGATGATCACGACGAGCAACAGGGCGGTCGTCGCAAAGCTGATGACGATGGCAGTCAACACGAGAGCTTGCGGCACGGGGTCAGCGTAGTTAGCCGCCTGGGCGGGATCGCCAGGATTGAGAATCGGGGCGCGATCGATCGCGAGCCGGCCCATCGCAAAGATGAACAGATTGATCGCATACGACAAGAGCGCCAGGCCCATGATCACTTGGAATGTTCGCGGACGCAGCAGCAGCCATACGCCCGAGCCGCTCAAGATGCCGATGGCGAGTGCGAAGATGATTTCCATCAGCGATCCACCTCCGCTGTTGCCGTAGCTTCGACGTTGAGCCCGCCTGCGTGAGGCGTCGATGCAGGGCGTCGATAGCTACGCAACGATTGGTGCGCGAGCGCCACCAGCATCAGCACGGTGGCACCGACCACGAGCATGTACACGCCAATATCGAACCAGAGAGTCGAAGACAGGTGCACCTCGCCGATGAGCGGCAGATGCAGGTCGTAGGTCAAGCTCGTCAGGAACGTGCGACCCGCAAACCATGCCGCCACGCCAGCCGTTCCGGCCGCCAACAATCCGATCGAGATCCAATACAGCGGCTGGATTCGCGTGCGTGCCTCGACCCAAAGCGCCCCGCCAACCATGTACTGCACGATCACTGCCGTCGCGAGCACTAGCCCGCCGATGAAGCCGCCGCCTGGTAAATTGTGTCCGCGCAGGAGGAAAAACACCGAAACGAGCCCGGCCATCGGCAGCAGCAGGCGCACGAGAACCGCGGGCACCATCATGAAGCCTGCAGGTAGCACCTCATTCGGATCCGCTGCGAGCTGCGAGCGACGCTCGAGATCCTCGCGTTGCGCGCGGGGCAGATCGATGCTCTCGGTCGCGGGGCGAAAGCGGCGAAGCAGCGCGTACACAGTCAATGCGACGATCCCCACGACCGTGATCTCGCCGAACGTATCGAAAGCACGAAAGTCGACGAGAATCACGTTGACGACGTTGCCGCCGCCTGCTTGCGGTAACGAGTGCTCTACGAAGAACGAAGATAGATCGAGCATGCGCGGTCGCGTGAGCACCGCAAACACGAGGCTCGCCATGCTGAGGCCGGCGATCACCGCAATGATGCCATCGCGCAGACGCCGCGCCTTGGCGCGCAACGTTCTTCGGCGCGGGTCGTCCATCTCGATACGTCGCGGCAACCAGCGCAATCCAAGCAGGATCAACACCACCGTCACGACCTCGACTGTGATTTGAGTCAGCGCCAAGTCCGGAGCCGAGAACCAGGCGAAAGTCAGGCAGGTGAGCAGACCCGTGCCGCCGACCATGATCAACGCGGCGAGCCGGTGATACTTCGCTTGGTGCGCCGCTCCGATCGCACAGGCCGCGCCAACGGCCCAGAGCAGCGCGAAGATCGGATCGACGCGCGAGATCGTAACCTCACCCCACTCGACGCCCCCCGCGTACACACCGAGCAAGGCAGCGCCAATCGTGATGCACACGATGTTGACGAGTTGCACCTGTAAGCGGCGCGAGGACATCAGCCGCTTCACGATGCCAGCCACTCGAATCAGGCGGATCATCAGAACATCGAACGTGCGACGGCCGTCGAGTCGCGAAAGGAACGGTGTACGGCGATGCGAGCGGCGATAGAGATACAACAGCACGTAGATCGCAAGTCCGCCCGCGGACGCGAGCATGCTCATGAACAACGGAAGCGTGAACCCATGCCAAAGTGCGAGGCTGTACTCTGGCAGGGCATCACCGAGTATGGCCCCGGTTGCCATCTCGAGAACGGGACCGACCGTACGTGCCGGGAAGATCCCGACCAGCAAACACGCGAGCACGAGCAATGCGCTGGGCAGCAGCATGCCCCTTGTCGGCTCATGCGGCGCGCGCGGCAGATCCTCAGCACTCGGACCGAAGAAGACCTGATGAATAAGGCGTAAGGAATACGCGACGCTGAACATCCCTGCGAGCGTTGCCATCGCTGGCAGAGCGATGCGGACGATCGGCCCCTCCCCCGCAAACACGGTTTCGGCGAAGAACATCTCTTTCGACAGGAACCCGTTCAGCAGCGGCACGCCGGCCATCGCCGCAGCCGCGACCGTCGCGAGCGTCGCGGTGATTGGCATCGCGTGACCCAAGCCGCTCAATCTCTGCAGATCGCGAGTGCCCGTACCGTGATCGACGATCCCTGCGGCCATGAACAACGAGGCCTTGAATGTCGCGTGATTCAGCATGTGAAACACGGCTGCGACGAGCGCGAGCGGGCTGTTCATTCCGAGAAGCAGCGTGATCAGGCCTAGGTGGCTGATCGTCGAGTAGGCGAGCACGCCTTTCATGTCGCGCTGGAAGATCGCGGCGAAGCCGCCGATCAAGAGCGAGGACATTCCAGCGAGGCAGACGATCCAGAACCACAAGTCGGTCCCCGACAGCGACGGCCACAGACGCGCGATCAAGAACACACCGGCTTTCACCATCGTTGCGGAATGTAGATACGCCGAGACCGGGGTCGGCGCCGCCATCGCGTGCGGCAGCCAGAAATGGAACGGGAATTGCGCGCTCTTCGTGAGCGCACCGAGCAAGACCAAAATCAGGATCGCGGGGTACCAAGGATGCGCGCGAATCACATCGCCGGCCGCGAGTACGTCGTCGAGGTCGTAGCCACCGGCGACCTCACCGAGGAGCAGCACGCCGCCCAGCAAGCACAGCCCGCCCATCGCCGTCACGGTGAGCGCAGTACGCGCACCGTGCCGCGCCTCGCTCAGGTGATACCAATAAGCGATGAGCATGAAAGAGGTCAGGCTCGTCAGCTCCCAGAAGACGACGAGCTGAATGAGGTTGCCCGACAGGACGATGCCCACCATGGCGCCCATGAACGCGAGCAAGAACGAGAAGAAGCGCGGCACCGGATCGGCCGGCGACATGTAGTAGCGCGCGTAGAGCACGACGAGCGCGCCCATGAATGTCACGAGCATTGCAAACAGCCAGGCGTACCCGTCCATGCGCAGGTAGAACTCGAGCCCGAACTGCGGCAACCAGGGCACGACCAGGCGGACGACTTCGCCGGCAGCGATCTCGGGATAGAAACTTGCGACGAGAACGCTGCACGTGACTGCAACGAGACCCGCAAGCCACGCCTCGGCATTGCGCGCGTTCGAGGGCAGGAACGCTGCGATCAGGCTACCGACAAAGGGGAGAAGAACGATTAGGCCGAGCGACATCGTCCATCGCTCCGTCGCAGCGCGCCGATATGGGACACAGGGGTGAGCACGCTCGACGGAAGGTAGCGCCTGAAGCCGACGCACAAACGCCCAATGTTTCCTATTCGATGTGCCCTTCTCATACCTTCTGTACCAATTGAAGAACGCCTGCAAACACGGGCGACTAGGCGAGCGATATTGTTGTCCGTATCCGCGCTAGATGACTTCCCCCGGTGCAACTGCACCGCACAGGCGAGCTTTACCGCGGCTCGAAATCCGAGCTCTCAGCGAAGCGCCTCTCGATAATAACGGGCGAGGATACGATGCGCATCAAAGAATCGCACCGTGTTCTTTGTGTAGGGCCTGCGCTGCCGATGACCAGCGACTGCATATCTAAGTCTTTCGACTTTCCGCGCATGTGGGGACGGTGGATCGCGTTCGCATTTCGACCGCAACTCCGCTCGACCTCACCGAGTGTGTTCCGCAACCTCGCATCGATGCTCGCGCCATCGGCGCTCCTGGACATCGACATCGACGGACTCTCATGAGTGATCGCTCGCGCGCGCCGATCTCACCCACGCAGTCTCGCCAGTCCAGCAACTCATTCGTAAGGACTCGGGCCTATTGGCGTTGCACAGCGTGCGGGATTCACATGAGCGGTCCCCTGAATTTCCCGAAGCATGAGAAACAGCGCGGCACGCCACCCATGTATACATATAATCCCCATGGCGCAGGCGCTCGCTTTTGGGCGATTCTACGCATCGCAAAAAATCAACGAATATCGGGAGTTATGAATGTTTTCTAAGCGAGACGCACGTCTCTTGACATGGTTCGCGCTCGGCCCTGTTTGCGTGGTCGGGCCCTCGGTCTACGGCCAGGACGCAGCCGGGATCGAGGAAGACATTGTCGAGGAAATCGTCGTCACGAGCTCCCGCATCCGGCGGCCGGGAGATTCCTTCTCGAATCCGGTCGTGGCGATCGACGCGGAAGCCATCCTGAATTCCGGCACGACGAATCTTTCGAACTACTTGAAAGAGCTGCCGGCGCTGGTCGGCTCTCTGGATGCGAACGATGCCGCAGGCAGCAATGCCTTCATCGGTGGCACGGGCTTGTCCTTGTTGGACCTGCGCAATCTTGGCGTCGAGCGCACGCTCGTATTGGTGGATGGCCGACGGCATGTCGCGGCGCTGCCCGGCACTGCTGCCGTAGATGTCGACACGATTCCGATCGCGCTCGTCGAGCGCATCGAGGTTCAAACCGGTGGTGCGTCGGCAATCTACGGTGCCGACGGTGTCTCGGGCGTCGTCAACTTCATCATGAAGCGCGACTTCGAGGGCGTGGACGCTCGCGCTCAGATCGGCCGCTCGGCACACGGCGATGCGCAGGCGCGCATCTTCAGCGTTGCGGCCGGCGAGAACTTTGCCGACGGCCGCGGCAACGTGACATTCGCCTTGGAATATTCGAGCGAGGAGCGACTCTCTTCTTCGCGGCGCGCTTACAGTCGGTCGCCAAGCGCGGTCTCCTTCATGGAGAATCCGGACGATGCCAGCGACGATCCGAGCATTCCAGACGAGATTCCGATTCGAGACGTGCGCTACTACGACAGCTCGCCGCATGGTGCAGTGTTCGTCGACGGCGACTTCTTCGAGATGTGGAACGGCGACGACACGCCGTTCGACGGCGGCACGATCCCGTTCATCCCGCCGTTCTATCAGCAAGGGGGCAGCGGCACGCCGACCACTGGCTACATCGGAGATCTATTGCCTGAGCTCAATCGCTACACCGGCAACTTGTTCGTGACGTACGAGATCTCTCCGGCCGCCCGGCTCTTCGGCGAGCTCAAGTACTCGCGGAGCGAATCGTTCAGCGTGTCCTCGCCGACATTCGATTTCTTCCTGTACCTGCCTGAAGACAATGCATTCCTGCCGCCCAACATCGCCGCAAGCATGACGGCAGCAAACGCAGGTGGCGTGTTCGTTTCGCGCGATCACTTCGACCTCGGCGTTCGCGACGAAGACATCGAGCGCGAGACGATTCGTTCGGTCCTTGGCATCGGCGGCGATATGACGAGCAACATTCGCTACGAGGCGTCGTATGTGTACGGCGAGTCGAAGATCGCGAACGAGATCGGGAACAACCGCTACAACGACCGCTTCGCGGCTGCGCTGGATGCGGTGATCGATCCCGCGACGGGTCAGCCGGTCTGCCGTTCTAACTTGGATCCGACTGCGGTGCCCGACAACCTCATCGAACAAGGATGGGACGAGTACGATCCTCTGGCCGGTACATGGGCAGGTTCGTTCACACCGGGGCCGAACAGCGGCTGCGTTCCTGTGAACATCTTCGGCGATGGCTCAGTGTCCGAAGAAGCGGCCGCGTGGATCATGACGGACAGCCTGCATCGTTCGAAGATCAAGCAGCACGTCGTGCAAGCGTATGTGTCTGGCGATACCTCGGACTGGTTCGAGCTTCCAGCCGGTGCGCCTGGTTTCGCGTTGGGCGCAGAGTGGCGCGAAGAAAAGAGCGAGAGCAATCCGCCGATCGAAGACACGCTCGCGCTCACGTTCGGCAACAACCTGCTGCCGGTCGGCGGTCGCTACGATGTTGCGGAAATCTTCTCGGAAGTGAGCGTGCCCTTGCTGCGAGAGCAACCGTTCGCGGAGCTGTTGTCGGTCGACGGCGCTGTTCGTTTCTCCGATTACAGCACCACCGGCAATGCGACCACGTGGAAGATGGGTCTGATCTGGTCTCCAATCAGCGATATCGCCTTCAGAGCAACCGTCGCGGAAGCGACCCGTGCTCCCAACATCGATGAGTTGTTCGACCCAGGTGGACAGGACTTCGAAGGCATCGACGATCCCTGCGACATCAACAACCTCGATGAAGGATCCAGCACGCGGGCCGCAAACTGCGCCGCGCTCCTGAGCTCGCTCGGGGTCGACCCAACGACGTTCATCGACCCGAACTCAGCGACTATCGCAGGCGAATCGCGCGGTAATCCAGCGCTCGAAGAGGAAACCGCGGAAACCACCACCGTCGGCTTCGTGCTGCGGCCGAGGTTCATGCCGAACTTCTCGCTCTCCATCGATTGGTACGACATCGAGCTCACGAACGCGATCAGCACTGCCTCGGCAGAAGAGAGCGCGCAGATCTGTGTCGACTCCCCGACGCTCGAGAACGATTTTTGCGGCCTGATCACGCGTCGAGCGGGTACGGGCGCCATCGCGAGCTTCGTACAAAGCCCGCTCAACGTTGCCGATTTCAGAACGGAAGGCTACGACTTCAGCGTGAACTATCGGCTCGATCCGGCGGCGCTCGGCGCAACGGGCGAATGGGGCGAGTTCAACTTCAGCTTGATCGGGAACAAGCTCGAGGAGCTGACCTTCATCAACCTGCCCGGCGCCGAGCCGGACCCGGAGCTCGGTGAGGAAGATCGCCCCGAGTGGCAGATGAACTTCGATCTCACGTGGCAACTGAACACGCTGCTCGTGAACTACGGGTTCAACTATATCGATGAGACCTACCGCTATACATTCCAGCAACGTCGAGCCAATCCGGACATCGTCGCGCCCGAATATCGCAAGTACGACGCTCGCTTCACGCACGACGTCCAGGTGCGCTATGGGCTCGCGAACGGCGTGACGGTGTACGGCGGAGTGAACAACCTGACGGACCAGGAGCCTGACATCGGCCGAGTGTTCTATCCAGTGAGTGCGGTAGGCCGATACTTTTACATGGGGGCGACGTTCAATAGGTTCTGAGGGGAAGTCAGAGGCGCTTGCGCTCTTGCTTTTCAGCCCTCCCCTGCGAAGCTGGGGAGGGCTTCTTCGTCACCCGAGCGCTAGGGCGAGAGCGCAACGCAGAAGGCTGCTCCGAGAGAGAGGATTCGCGAGAGCTGCTTCACACTTTGAGCGATCGTTCATAAGGCGTGCGCGCGTTGTGATCCGTTGGGGCGCGCGACGCAACTCGTCTTCCTACGATCGCGCTTCAAGATCCACGTTGAAGGGCGCCGTCGGGGCTCCATCGCGATCCCTGGCTCATCATGTATCGACGACAGAAAGCAAATGGCTGGACACTGCTCGAGCTTCTCGCGGCGCTCAGCGTCTTCAGTGTCCTGGTTACTGTGGGGTACAGCTCCTACTCGAAAGTGCTCGACGGTATGAAGGTCAAGCAGGCGATCGTGGACATCGCGAAGATTCACGCCGCGGTCGAGCGCTTCCGCCAGAACAACAACAATGCGTTGCCTCTGACACTCGCGGAAATCGGAATGGCGCTCGAGGATCCATGGGGCACGCCCTACGCCTACCTGAACTTCGACACGATCCCTGGCAAGTCCAAAGGCCCAGTGCGAAAGGACCACAACCTAGTGCCACTGAACTCGAGCTATGACCTCTATAGCAGTGGACCAGACGGTAAGAGCGTCGCTCCGCTGACTGCGAAGGCGAGCCGCGATGACATCATCATGGCGAATGACGGAGCGTTCATCGGCCCGGCGTCCGAGTATTGAGAATGCTCGAGTGGCGGCCGAATTCCTCGATCATGAAGGGCCGGCTTGCACGGCGTACCTTCGTGTTGCTGGTGCTCGCGGCATTGATCCCGATCGTCGTCGCGACGTGGTTCATCGTCGGGCACACGGACGCCTACATCGATTCTAAAGCGCACCAATCGCTCACGCTCGAGGCAAAAAAGTACGGATTGAGCCTGTTCCAACGGCTGGAGCTCGCAGCCACTGCCTTGAGTGCGGCGAGCGCGGAGCAACTTGCGACCGAATCCCAGCGCGCCGACAAGCGCGATAACGAGCTTCTCGCGACACTCACACCGTATTTTCGGTCAGTGCAAGTGCTCTCCCCGAGCGGGGTTGCCATGAACGCGCTCGACTTTGCAGCAGCCGCGCAACCGGGCGATGCGCTGCTGCGTGTCATCCGAGACGAAAACGGCACCAACGCTGTGGCTCTGATGGTGGCCGATTCAAGCGGTGGATGGCGCGTAGGGATTCTGAAGCATGAGTACCTTTGGCAGCCCGCGGCCCTGCCGGCCGAGCTCTACGTTCGCGTCAGCGACGGTGACGGCAAAGTTCTGTTCGCGTCGCTTCCCGAGAGCGGCAGTGCAGGACAACAAGCGACTCTGGAGGATGGAGATAGAGCACACTGGGAGCTGTTCCTGCAGCAGCGCTTCACGGGCGGCAAGTGGCTGATCGATTTCATCGAGCCGCATTCCGAGATCAAGCTCGAGTTCCGGCGCTACAAACGCAACCTGCTCTTCACCCTCGTGCCTCTGATCGGCGGATTGATCTTGTTCGCCTCGGTCTCGATTCGCCGCACGCATCGCCCGCTCGAAGCACTGACCGATGCAACTCACCGAATCGCCCGAGGTGATTATGCGGGCCGGGTGCTGCCGATAGGGGATGAAGAGATGCGCGGCCTTGCGGATGCGTTCAACGGCATGACCGAGCAGATCGGCCGCAACTTCGAAACGCTGGCGGTGTTGTCTGAGCTCGATCGACACATCCTACGCTCGGCGGATCTCGAGGAGATCATCTACACCGTTCTGCGACATGCACGTAGCATGCTTCCTTGCGACCAATGCGCCGTGCTCATCTTCGATGAGGACTGCTCAGACATCGCACGCATGCACGTGGCGCGCAGCTCAGAAGAGCTGGTGACGTACAAGGCACGCGTACAGATTGGCAGCGCCATGCGGGCATTGCTGGATTCGAGCGCAAACTTGCTGAACGTCGGTGCGGGCCATCATGCGTATGCCATGGTGCAAGAGCTCATGACCGAATGGCAGCACGATCGCTACTTCGGCGTTCTCCCGATCCGAACCGACAAAGCGGTTCAAGGTGCGATCGTGCTCGCGTGCGCAACATCGCAAGCACCGCCGCGTGCGGCCCTCGATGTGGCGATCGGTCTTTCCGAGCGCATGGCCGTTGCGATCAGCAATGCGGACCGCCAACATGCGCTCGTCCGCCAGGCGCACTACGACGCGCTCACGGGGTTGCCGAATCGCGTGCTTTTTAAAGACCGGCTCGCGCAACGCATCGCTCATTGCCAACGCGCGCGCTCACGCTTCGCGCTGCTCTTCATCGACTTGGACCGCTTCAAGATCATCAACGATTCCTTCGGCCACACCTCGGGCGATGAGCTGTTGAAAAGCGTGGCGGCTCGTCTCACTGAAGAGCTTCCCACGATGGATACGATTGCCCGCCTGGGGGGCGATGAGTTCACGATCATCACAGCCGACGTCGAATCGGCAGGTGACGCAGCGAACGCCGCGCAGGCGGTGTTGGCCGCGCTCACCCGGCCCGTGCTCCTCGGGGACATCGAGCACTTCGTGTCCGCGTCGATCGGCATTGCCGTGTATCCGCAGGATGGCGTGACGACGGATGTTCTGTTGCGTAACGCGGATGTCGCGATGTACCGCGCAAAGTCGGCCGGCTCGGGACGCTTCGCTTACTACGAAGAAGCGATGAACCGCGAAGCGATGGAGCGCGTCGAGCTCGAAAGCGAGCTGCGTCAGGCGCTCGCGCGCGATGAGCTTTCGGTCGTCTATCAGCCGCGCATCGACCTGCGCACGGGCGAGATCATCGGCGTCGAAGCGTTGAGCCGCTGGCAGCATCCGCGGTACGGAATGGTGCCACCGGATCGGTTCATCCGCGTCGCGGAAGATTCGGGACTGATCATCGCGATTGGCGATCGCGTGCTGCGCGAGGTCTGCGCTCAATACAATCGGTGGCTCGAGGTCGGGCTCGATATGCAGCGGCTCGCGTACAACGTGTCCGTTCGCCAACTGCAGACCCCCGGATTCACGCAGAGCATTCGCGAGATCATCGAGCGTGCCGGTATTCCGCGCGGCGTGCTCGAAATCGAAATCACCGAATCGGTGCTTGCGACCGACCTTGCCTATCTCACATCCGTCCTCGGAGAACTGCACGAGATGGGCGTGTTGGTCGCGATCGACGACTTCGGCACCGGCTACTCTTCGTTGAGCTACCTGCGCCTGTTGCCCATCGATGCACTCAAGATCGACCGTTCATTCCTGCCGCCGCCGAGCGAATCCGGCTCCGCCGCATTGTGCGAGGCGATCATCGCGATGAGTAAGGCATTGAACGTGACGCCGATCGCCGAAGGTGTCGAATGCGCTGAGCAGGTGGAGTTCCTGCTGCGCAACGGTTGCAGTATCGCGCAAGGTTTCTATTTCTCGCGCGCCGTGTCGGCGGAAGAGATTGCGCACCGTTTCGGGCGCGCAGCAGCTGCGAATATAGCGCGAACCGCTCGCCTCAGCGGCTCGCGCTAGTCGCGTCGCACACGAATGCGGTTGTGAATCTCCCCGCCGCGGCTGCACGCTTCGGCGAGATCTTCAGCGCGCCATTTCATGCGTCGATCGTTCACAGTACCAGAGAGCGTGACTTCGCCGTTCGCGACCTCGACTTCCAGATCGCTCGCATCGACATGTGGATCGTCCGCGAGATGCTCGCAAATGAGCTCTTTGAGACGTTCATCGGAACGGCGGTAACCCTTCGGTCCGCGGCCCCGATGCGGACCGTCCCGCTCGGTGACACCGGATTGACCGGGGCCGACACTCGAGACACCAAGATCCGCCCAACTACGCTCGCCTTCGCGCAGCTCGCCCGAGCTGAAGCGATTCTCACTGATGTGATTCATCGAACGTGCGTGCGGTATCCGTTGCGTGACACCGCCCACGATGCGATCGCGCTGATGACCCGGATAGTCGGCGCGCGGCTGTCGACCCGGCCCATAGTAAGAATCGCTGTACTCGCTCGATTCCGGATACGAATACTCGCCGATCGCGGCACCGCGACCGGGCTCGAGCTGTAGATCCTGCACTTGGTTGTCGTCCACCCTGAACTGACGACCTCTCTCGAACACGATATTTCGGCGCATGAGCCACTCCAAGCTTCACAGACTTCCCTGTGCTAACTCCTGAGCTTGGGGATGAGTTCGGCACTCGTCATAGAAGCAGAGGAGCAACCACAAAGAACACAAAGGTCACAAAAAGCAAATGGCTTTGCACTATCGACTGGCCCCGATCCACCCGTTTCGCGGCGTCAGTTCTCCAACCCCTTTGTGTTCTTTGGGTTCTTTGTGTTCTTTGTGGTTGCTCCTATTCCTTCACCATCGCATCAACCTACGCGGCGATCTCCGTGGAGTAACGGTTCGATGAGATCGAGCGGCAACGGGAAGACGATCGTCGAGGTCTTTTCGGAGGAGATGTCCGACAGGGTTTGTAAGTAGCGCAGTTGCATTGCGCGCGGGTCGGCGCTCAGTGCCTGAGCCGCTTCCACGAGCATCGTCGCTGCCTGCTTTTCGCCCTCGGCATGTATGACTTTCGCTCGTCGCGTGCGTTCGGCTTCTGCCTGCTTCGCCATCGCGCGAATCATCGTATCATCGAGATCCACGTGCTTGATCTCGACATTGGCCACCTTGATGCCCCACGCGTCCGTTGCTTGATCCAGGATACGCTGGATGTCCACATTGAGTTTGTCTCGCTGCGAGAGCATCTCATCGAGCTCGTGTTGACCGAGCACGGAACGCAGCGTCGTCTGCGCGAGCTGACTGGTCGCCTCGAACGGGCTCGCCACCTGAATGATTGCCCGCGATGGATCGACGACTCGAAAGTAGACGACCGCGTTGACCTTCACGGAGACGTTGTCGCGCGAGATCACATCCTGCGTAGGCACGTCGAGCACGATCGTACGCAAGTCGACCTTGACGATGCGCTGGATGAAAGGAATCACGAAGATGAGCCCAGGTCCCTTCGTGCCGGTGTATCGACCTAGCGTGAACGTCACTCCGCGCTCGTATTCGTTCATGATCCGAATTGCCGAGAGCAGAATGAAGATCAGAATGACGGCCGCGACGATCAGATACATAGCGAGCTCTCCAACAAGTGATGGAAGTGATGAGCGTGATGACAGTGATGCAGGTCAGGACCGACCTTGCTCACAGCCAAGGTCGAGCTCACGGCACTTCAGGCTCCACATGCAATACCAAGCCATCCACCGCCGTGACGCGCAATGTCTGACCTTCTCTTACCGGGGTGCTCGTCACGGCATTCCAGATCTCGCCATGCAACCGCACCAACCCATCGTGCTCGAAGTCAGTCATTGCAACGACGCGTTGCGCCATGAGTTGTTCCACACCGGTCGCCACGGGCCGGCGCCGCGAACGCGCGAAGTAGCTGACCATGAACAGCATCACGACGCCGCCTGCGGCCGCGATGCCGCCGATCAGCGAGCGTGCAATCTGAAAGCCCGGCACCTCGGAGTCCATCAAAATGACCGAGCCGATCACGAACGCGATGATGCCGCCCAAGCCTAACGCACCGAAACTCGGTGCGAATGCTTCGGCAACGATCAAGGCAATGCCGAGGACCATGAGCGCGAGCCCGGCGTAGTTCACCGAGAGCACTTGGAAGGCATACAGCGCTAGCAGCAGAGAAATACCGCCAACGACACCCGGCAATATTGCGCCCGGGTTGTAGCCCTCGAGCAGCAAGCCGTAGACCCCGATCAGCATCAGCAGATAGGCAACATTCGGATTCGTGATCACTGCGAGCAATTGTGTGCGCCAGTCGATCTCGATGCGCTCGATCGCGAGTGCCGTTGTCGCGAGCTTGATCTCGCCGGTGCTCACGTTCACTGTGCGGCCGTCGATCTGCTTCAGCAGATCGTCCAGATCCCGCGCCACGACGTCGATGACGTTCTGCGCCAACGCGGCACGCGCCGACAGGCTTGCAGCTGTCCTCACCGCGCTCTCGCCCCACTCTGCGTTGCGTCCGCGAAGCTCGGCGAGCCCACGGATGTAAGCAATCGAATCATTCACTGCCTTGCGCTCCATCGCCGTACCCGGCTCTTCAGCTTCCGCAGGTTCCTCGGCGTCTTCCTGATCCTTCTTCTTGGGTTGAGGGCTCGGAGCTGGCGCTCCGCCGATCTGCACCGGAGTCGCCGCGCCGAGATTCGTCGCCGGCGCCATCGCAGCCACATGACTGGCATAGAGCAGATACGTGCCCGCACTCGCAGCGCGCGCACCGGATGGAGCGACATAAATCACGACAGGGACCGGCGATGCGATGATCGCTTTGATCATGTCTCGCATTGCCGAGTCCAGTCCGCCGGGCGTATCGAGCTGGACGATGAAGAGCGGGGCGCCGCGCGACTTAGCGTCTGCAAGCGAGCGCACAAAGAAGTCGCTGGTCGCTGGCCCGATCGCATCGCGAATCTCGATCATGACGGCTGAACGAGTTGCAGTCCCACGCTTCTCGACCTGCTCTTCCGCAGCGAAGCTCGAAGAGGCCAAAGCGAACAGCAGAACGACTGGAACCAATAACGCGTGCATCAGGATCACCGCCCGGGAACAAAGGACAGCTCGTCGCTCGAGCACCTCAGCCGATGATGCGCGGCGTTGCAACCGCGGTAAATAGAGGGGAACCGTGGCGCTCGTCGTGCAGAGTCGTAGGTACGTATGGGGCTATTGGATTGGCTGTACTAGAACACGAGCATCTTCATCTCTGGCTACAGCCTACGGCCTACAGCCAGAGCCTAGAGCCTAGAGCCGCTCTTCGCGCTGGTATCCAGGCATCCAGATCAAGTCGGTCACGCCTGGGTCTAGGCCGCGCTGGCTCAGCAGAGTCGTGACTTGACCACGATGATGCGTCTGATGATTGAAAAAATGGCTTACCGCGAACCACAGCGGATAACGCCGCGGCTGGGGATTCACCGCACTCACATACGCGAGCTCACGGCCCAGCGCCTCGTCCGTCAGGGCTTCGACCCAGCGCGAGATTCGCTCGTCCTCGGCTACCCGCGCTCCTCGCAGCTCGTGGAAATCCGCGTAGAGCTCATCGCGCAGCGATGTGAACGCATAGGCGCTGCCTTCGAATCGCCCCATCCAAATCCGATCGGCGAGCAGGATGTGATTGAGCGTGCCATGAATCGATTTGAAGAACGCACCGACGTCACGCTTGCGCTCCTCATCCGACAGCTGCGAGCATACTTCGAACAGACGATCATTCATCCACGTGTTGTAGCGTGACAGCGCACGCGCGTGTTCTTTGAGCCCTGGGTTCGACACTCTCGCCTCACTTCAGCAGCATTCCAGCCATGTTCTTTCTGCAGAAGACGCTCGCTGCACTCATCTTGCCACCTGCATGCCTCGTCATGTTGATCGCCGCAGGGCTGCTCATGGGTCGGCGATGGCCGCGCATCGGTGCCACGATCGTCTGGACCGCCCTACTCTGCTTGACTGCGCTCAGCTTGCCAATCACTTCGAGCGCACTTCTCAATGCCGCTTCGAGCGTCGAGCCCTTCGATCGCGCGCAAGCGACAGGTGCACAAGCGATCGTGATCCTGGCCGGCGGTCGGCGAGCGGCGCCCGAGTTTGGAGGCGAAACCGTCTCGTACGCCACACTGCAGCGACTGCGCTACGGTGCGATGCTCGCACGCGATCTCCATTTGCCGGTACTGGTCACCGGCGGCGCCGTGTTCAGGCATGGCGAACCTGAGGCGCATCTCATGGCCCGAGCACTGCAGGAGTCTTTCCAAACTGAGGTAAAGTGGCTCGAGGATCGATCGCGCAATACACACGAGAACGCGCGCTATTCCGCGGAGCTCTTACATACCGCAGGAATCAAACGCGTCGTGCTCGTCACCCACGACATTCATCAGCGGCGCAGTATGGCGGAATTTCAAGCCGCAGGAGTCGAGACCATCCCGGCATCGGTGATTCTTGCTTCGCAGCGCAAGCTCAGTTTTCCGGAACAGCTGCCGAACGCGCACTCGCTCGCAAGCAGCTCGTTGGCGCTGCACGAGCTGATCGGCTATCTGGCACTCACTTTGAGAGGCCGAGCTTCCTAAAGTCGCGCCTCAGCAGGCTTGACACTTCATCTGTCTTGACACTTTATTAAGGCCTATCCATCTTCCTCTCGATACAGTGCCGGCCTCATCGCAAGGAGTGACCCTTATGCGCCGCAGCTGGCCGTTCATCGTTTCCATCGTCGGAGTGATCGTTGGCAACATGGCTCATTCCTCTTCTCTACACGTTTATTTTGGCACGCAGAACGCGGATGGCACGGGCGTCATGCACTCGACGTTCGATTCCGAAACGGGCGCGCTCTCTACACCCGCGCTCGCGACTGCAACGGCCGATCCCGCATTCATGGTGCTGAATGCGAAGGGCACCCAACTGTATCTCTGCAATACGGGCACTCCCGGGGGACTCAGCGCGTTTGAGATCGATCGCACACGGAAATTGAAGCTATTGAATCATGTGCGATCCGTCGGTCGCGGCCCCAGCCACGTGAGTCTCGATCGCAGCGAAAAATACGTGCTGAACGCAAACTACGGCGGCGGATATGTCGAGGTACACGCGATTGCTGCGGACGGTAGCCTCGGGGAGCGCACGGCGTTCGTACAGCTCTCTGGGAGCAGCGTGCATCCGCAGCGCCAAACCAAAGCTTATGCACACTGGTTCGGCGCGGACCCTACGAATGGATTCGCGCTCGTCGCAGACCTCGGCACCGATCGAATCATGATCTATCGGTTCGATAGCGCGACGGGCAAGCTCGAACCCAACGATCCTCCTTTCGCGAAGGTGCGTCCCGGATCGGGTCCGAGGCATTTGGCATGGCACCCAAACGGTCGCTGGATGTATGCGGTTCAGGAGCTCTCGAATGAGGTCATCGCGTTCTCTTGGGATGCAAACAAGGGCGCGCTGACCGAGCTGCAAACCATTGCGACGCTGCCCTCTGGCTTTGAAGGTGTGAACACCGCGGCGGAGATCGGTGTACACAGCAATGGCCGCTTCCTGTATATCTCGAATCGCGGTCACGACAGCATTGCCATCTACGGTATCGATCCGAAGAGCGGACAGTTGAAGCTGATCGAGCACGCGAGCTCACAAGGTAAGACACCGCGTTACTTCGCGTTCGATCCTTCCCACCGTTGGTTGCTCGTGAACAATCAAGAAGGCGACAACGCAGTGGTGTTCCGCGTCGATGCAGACTCGGGGAAACTGACGCCGCATGGTGAGCCGATCCCGCTGGTGAAACCGATGGGCGTCTTGTTCGTGGCACAGTGAGCGCCCGAATACAGCGAAGCCACGGTCTCGCACGCACGCTATCGAAGCTCGGCATTTGTTCGCGCACTCGAGCCGCAGAGCTCGTCCGGGAAGGACGCGTGAGCGTAGATGGAAAGGTACAGCTCGATCCCGAGCGATCTACGAATCCGCTTACGGAGCGAATCGCAGTTGACGGCATCGACATCGAGCAACAGCGACGGCGGTATCTTGCGCTGAATAAGCCGCGCGGCGTCGTCGTAAGCGCAGCCGATGAGCGCGGACGCGACACGGTCTACGACCTCATGAAAGCTGCAAAGCTTCCGTGGCTTGCGCCGGTTGGACGATTGGACAAAGCGAGCGAAGGGCTGCTGCTGCTCAGCAATGACCCGCAATGGGCAGCTCGCATCACGGATCCCGAGCGGCACATCCCCAAGACCTATCATGTGCAGGTTGCCGGCCTGCCGAGCGACGGAACGCTCCAGGCGATGCTGCGCGGAGTCGAAGATCGCGGCGATCATTTGAGCGTTTCTGCCGTGAGCATCCTTCGACAGGGCGAGAAGAACGCATGGCTCGAGATCGTCCTTGAGGAAGGACGCAATCGTCACATCAGGCGCCTGATCGCCGCGCTCGGTCACGACGTGCTGCGGCTCGTACGAGTCGCGATCGGGCCGCTCGCGCTTGGCGATCTACCGAAAGGCGCGTGGCGCGAGCTCGATCAAGAGGAACTGCAAGCGCTCGAACGACTCGCCCGCTGAAGTTGCGCAGGCAATCAATCGCGTCGTGCGCCTATTCCGATTCAGCTTGCTCATCCTGTGCATCCTTGTCGAAGTGATCTTCCTCTTCGCCGTGCGGGATTGAAGCAGAGTCTCTCGCGGCGAACGCGGCGGGCGAGAAGCAGAGCGAATGCCATATTGCGCATGTCTCATTTTTCACGCGCCATCCGCACGAACACATCTCTCATACCGGACACCTTTTGGAGATAGCGGCGTACATCGTGATCGCCGCAGCGCTGACCGGGCAGCAGCCTCAAGCCCCGACGCGCATAACGCTCCCCTGCTCCTGCGCCGCATAGATGAATCACCGCCGCGAGATCCTGCTTCTGTGCGCGCATCGCGTTCACGATGCGCGCGCGAGCAAGCGCCTGTGCGACGCGCCGATCTAGATACGCGGAGGTGAGCTCGACAGCATGCGAGGGGATGACGCGCATGTACCAGCTGTTGAACCAGCATGATTGGAAGTCATTCCATGGCCCATCCTCGGTCACCACATGATCGTGAATGCAGTAGCGACGCGCCTCTTCGAAGGTGCCATCGGTGATCTGGTACATGCCAACGGCGCTCGAGGCCGGACGATAGACTTTCAACGGATGCGCATTGAACGACCATCGCCAGTACGTGCGCACGATCGGATTACCCGATCCTTCGATCTGCGCGAGCGCCGCGAGAAACTCTGGCGTGATCGTATTCGTCGCGTGCTTGCGGAAGATGCGTTCGTATGAGCTCCACGTCTGCGCCGGAGCCTTGTACAACGTGCCGCTCACGGGGAAGAACAACTCGGTCGGTTTGAGAACGACTTGGTAGATCCCGTTGACAGCGAACCAGAGCGTGCCGACCGTCACGAGGACGATCACGAGCTGGATGCTGCCCGGCGCCTTCTTAAAGCGACGCCACCAGCGCCGTCGGGTCGTCGCACTCGGCAGGAGCTTCGAGAGTCGCCCCTTCCAGACCGAACGCCGCCTACCCCTCCTGCGTCTTGTTCGCTTCGCGCGCTGCACCATGTGGCCCAGAATTTACCCCACGAAATCGTAAGAGCAACCATGCGCTCCCTCAGGCTTCGCACAATGCCTGTATTGCACGTTCGAGCGCGCGATGTAAGATGAACCTCGAAGCTGGCGTGGAGAATCATTATGTTGCGATCGGACCTACACGCACTCTTAACCTTGGTGCTCGTATCGACTGCTTCATCCGTATGGGCCCAAGATCCCGCCGCGAGCATGGACGGCTTGACCCACTCCGCTCTAGTGGATC
Source organism: Pseudomonadota bacterium (assembly GCA_023437755.1). GTDB lineage: Bacteria > Pseudomonadota > Alphaproteobacteria > Rhizobiales > Devosiaceae > Devosia. The sequence goes on along the minus strand of JAEZFJ010000097.1, from coordinate 7,440 downwards.
GCTCAATGATAGAGGTGACTACGCTGCAGACGGTCAACGATCCAGCCGCTGCAGAGATGCTTTTCAGGGAAGGCACCTCCATCATGGCGATTCTGGAAGGGCTCAGGGAGAAAGGCTTCAACATCCAATACAAGGAGCAGCATTTCCTGCCTTCCATGACGCTCGTCAGCCTGCCTCAGAGCACTCGCATCGATGAGCTCTTACGCGAGATCCTCGAACCCTGGAACTTCCGCGTGAATCGAACGCCGGTCGGCCACTGGGTCGTGAGACCGAACAAGAAGAAGCACTCCCCCGCGCCGATGGACGAGACGCACGAGAAGCTGAAGGAGATTGCCAAGTAGGCAGAGAGGGCTATAAGCGGGTCCGGACGTCCAGGGCCACTTGATACCAGCGGCGCGAGAAAGAAGATGCTGGTTATATCCGACCATCCGGTCGGAAGGATCAATGGCTAAGCCCCGCATACGGGCTTATCGAAGTTGAACTAAGAAGGAAGGGAGAGAAGAAGCGGCTCGCCTCGCATTGCGCGAAGCGAGCCTTCGTCATTGCGCGCTAGTTGTCGGAATGAATTCCGACCTACAGGCGCAGAGATTCCATCTTGTCGAGCGTCTCGTCGCTCACGGTCTGCGACATCGCGCCGGCGACGCTCTGCCACGCCCATATGCGGCGGCGCTTCTCGTTCTCTTCATGGCTCGTTTGTAGATCGGACAGGCGCTGCGCCTCTTCGATCGTCATCAACTGCGTCGTCGGGTACCGGTTCATTTCACACGCTCCAGATGCTGCTAAGCATCGCTTCGTCGGACCTCAGTATTGGGCTAGCGCTATGTCGCTTACATAAGCCAAATCCTGAATCTCAAACACGGTAGCAAGTCACAGTTTTCCGTCGCTTAAGTCTTCTGACCACGTACGAGCACGTGTGTTCCGAGGTGCGATGATCAGAGTTGAGAAGTGGGCCTCGTTCCTCGGCAGGCGGGCCGAGCGGCAGGCTCCAGAGAAGAAGCTGTAGGTCGGCCCGCGAATGTTCCCTCCAACGCGGGCTTCCCTACCTCCCTGTAGGTCGGAATCTGTTCCGACAATAGAACCCGCATGAGTCTTGAAATCCGACCTACAAGCGGATGCGTCACGCCACTAGGCTTACCTGGTGAGGAAACCAAGCGGGTCTACTGGTTGCGATCACGCGCGTTCCCAACGCACGTCCGTCGGATGATAGTGCTCCATCTCCAAAATATTCCCGACATACGGTCTGATGTGCGCGAAGAACTTCGCAAATTGTGATGAGCGGCGAAAGCCGCTCAGATGTCCTTCGGCGGAATCCCAATGGATCGTGAGGAGGAACAACTCCGGATCCTTTGCCGAGCGAAGGAGCTCGAAGCCGAGGCAGTTCGGAGAGTCTTTGAGGACTTTGCCCGCATCTTCATACGCCTTCGTGAAAGCACTGGCCTGATCGAGCGGAATCTTGTAGCGAATGATTTCCGGGATCACTGTCATTCTCCCCGCGACTCTAACTTGCCTAACCATGAGGAAATCCGATCCGACGGATTCTGCGCGCGCGCATGCGCACGCGGAAGACGGCTACGGGCTTGAAGTGTCGAGCGCGGCCGACGCAGTGACGAACCGGCACATGGACGCCAGGAGAAATCGTGCTAGCGAACCGACATCGCCACATCTGCGATATGGATGTGAGGTGGAGCGCAATGACGAGACGATGAAGCGCGCTCTTCCGAAGATCTGGAACTAACCGGATCCGATCAGCCGCCTGAGCCACTCGAGTAACACTCGCGGCAGCAGCTCCGGTTTCGCCAGCAGCGCGTACTGCCCTGCCCCGAACACGTGCGGCAGATAAGACGCGGCGTGGCGATCGATGGTCAGACAAAACGAGCTGATCCCTTGCATGCGGGCTTCGAGCACCGCCTGACGCGCATCCTCGATGCCATATCGTCCATCGTATTCGTCTTCATCGTTCGGCTTGCCATCCGAGAGCAGCACCAGCAATCGATGCCGTGCAGGCTGCCGCATCAGCACTGCGCTTGCGTGCCGGATCGCGGCACCGACACGCGTGTAGCGTTCGGGTTCGAGCGCAGCGATGCGGCGCGCGACCGTTTCGCCGTATAGCTCATCGAATCGCTTGATCGTCCGGATCGTCACGCCGCGCGGGCCGATGCCTGAGAACGCGAGCACGTTATACGGCTCGCGCAAACCCTCGAGTGCAATGCATACGAACAACAGCGCTTCACGCTCCACATCGACGATGCGTCGGTGCGCGTTCACCCACGCGTCCGTCGAACCGCTCACGTCCACGAGTAGCGAGACCGCGAGATCTCGTCGCAGCGCCCGCGTGGTTTGATACAGGGCCTGCGACATCGAGCGACCCGCGCGAAAGTCGGTGCGCGCATCGACATACGCCTGCAGATCGATCTCATCGCCTTCGATCTGACGACGCAACCGCACGCGATGTGCACGCAGCTGCTCGAAGTGGCGGCGAATCGAATCGCACAGCGTACGCTGCTTGCTCAACGTGTCTTCGACCCACCTGAGCGGCCCGCCTTCCGCTTCGAGCAAGTGCACGGTGGCACCTGGACTGCGATACGCGTTTGAACGCCAATCCCACTCCGGATAGGACAACATCGTCTGTGCATCATCTCTGTGCACGAGCGGCTTCGCGGCCGCCGGCGGCGCATCGTCGGAGAGCAGTACTTCCTTCGCGGGCTCGGGCGAGCGCACGAGTCGCGCTTCCGGAAGCTCCGACAAGGAATCTCCGAATTCATCTGCAGGCGTGCTGTCGTCGCGATCGGCCGGACGCTGCATACCCATCGGATCTTCCGCGTGCTCCTGCGGCTGCGCAGTTTGGACCATGAACGGTCCAGGTTCGCCCTCATCTTCATCCTCGCGGGCTTCGCGGACCTCGGGGCGACGTGACAATCGCGCCGAGCGAGCGGGCCGTTCGTCCACATCTGCCTCTCCCGCACGCGAAGGGCCCACGCCCTGCGCGCTCGAAGATAACTTCAGCTCACCAATCCAGCGATCGAGATAAAGCGCGGGAGTGCGTTGGGATGTGAAACCGAGCTCGAGCGCGATCTGTTGCGCGCGCGAGATGGATTCTTTGCAGGACAGAGTCGACCATTGCTCAGGCGTCGCCATGGCCGCCCGCGCGAAGCTCTCCAACGGGCGGCGCGAGACTGCGAATTCCTGCGGTGACGGGCGGCTCGCTATCGCAGCGTTGCGAAACGCCGCGAGATCATGGCGCATACCCGGCAACAGATTCGTCAATGCGCACTCGGCACTGCACGCTTCCACGAGCAGGTACAGATCGAGCACGCCCCGGTCCGCCGCAACGAGCGCTCCACGCACGCTTCCGCGCGCGGCACGTATGGCCTGCAACATCGCCATGCAGCGGTAATCTCGTACGGCATGCTCCCCATCCAGACGACTGGGCAACCAGATCGCCGCACCATCCGTCGCGGGAATCGAGAGGCGCGGCTTCGGTAATGATTCGCGGCGAAACACACGCGTGAGAAACGTGATTGGCGCGGGAGGCTGCGCCACTTTGATCGGGATCGAGACGGCGAAGACGGCCGTCATCAACAGGTTCAAGCGCTCGGCGACCTGTACGAGCAAGATGGCATCGCTCTCGGTCGCGCGTCCATGACGTTGCCAGAGTCGCTGCGCGAACACTGTCGCATGCCGAGCCGCATCGACGAGGACATCTTCCGCTTCCGCCAAGCGTTCACCTCATGGAGACGAATTGCACCGCGACTGCTCTTTCAGGGAATGCTTGCGTCGATGAGATCGGACATCGCGGCCACGAGCGTCACATCGTCGGACAGCGGCGAGACGATCGCGGCTCGACAGGCGTCCTTGAATGAGATGCCGCTCGCGATCAGCAACGCTGCGGCGACGAGCAAGCGCGTGCTCGGCTCCTCAGCAAGGCCGCGGTCGCGCAGCTCGCGCAGACGCTGCGCCAAGGTGACGAGCGCGCGTCCAGTCGGCTCATCGATCCCGCTTTCACGGACGAGAATCTGCATCTCACGCTCGGGGCTCGGGAAGTCGAACTCGAGCGCAACGAAGCGTTGCCGCGTGCTCGGCTTCAAGTCCTTGAGCATGCGCTGATAGCCCGGGTTGTACGAGATCACGAGCTGAAAGCCTGGCGCCGCCTCGATCGTCTCGCCTGTCTTGTCGATCGGCAGCATGCGCCGATGATCGGTGAGCGGATGGAGCACGACGACCGTATCCTGTCGTGCCTCCACGACTTCATCGAGATAGCAGATCGCGCCTTCGCGCACCGCGCGGGTCAAAGGGCCGTCCTGCCACATCGTGCCATCGTGACGAATCAGGAAACGACCGATCAAATCGCTCGCGGCCAAATCGTCATGACAGGAGATCGTCACGAGCGGCCTTTGCAGACGCCATGCCATGTGCTCGACGAAGCGCGTCTTCCCGCATCCGGTGGGTCCTTTGAGCATCACACCGAGGCGACGCGCGTGGCACTGCTCGAACAGCGCGATCTCATCGCCGTGCGGCAAGTAAAACGGCTCGCTTCGCGGCGCTTCTCGATACGAGCTGAGGCGATCAGGCTGTGCGCTCATCGCTCATTCACGCGTAACGCTCCGATCGCGGCGTCGCAGGGACGTCGATTCGCGTTCCGTCCGAATCGGCCACGATCTCGAACTTCGGCGCATGCCGGAAGAAGTCATAGATGAACAGCGCGACGCCGACAGTGAACAACGAAGCCGTCGCGATCAGCATGACGAAGTGCACTTGAATCTTGAGCTGTGTATCGAGATACCCGAGACCGAGGATGCGCTCGAGATAGACCTGCCCAATGCCCGCCGTCGCGAAGGAGAGCGTCATGCCGAACATGCCCGAGAGCTGCAGCCAGAATGCCCAGTAACCGATCGCGGTGCCGCGCTCGTTGCGTTGGGTTATCGATGGCAAGGCATACGTGATCATCGCGAGCACGATCATCGCGTATGCGCCGTAGAACGCGGCGTGACCGTGCATGGCGGTGATCAGCGTTCCATGCGTCCATTTGTTCACGGACGGCCAAGTGTGCGCGAGCCCGAGCAAACCAGCGCCGAACAGCGTGAACACCGCGCTGCCTAGAGTCCAGTGCAGCGCGAGCGTATTCGGATGCGACAATCCTGAACGCCGAAATGCCATGTATGCATAGATGGCCATGCCGACGAGCGCGAGCGGCTCCAATGCGCTGAAGAATCCGCCGATCGGCAACCAGTACTGGGGCACTCCGACCCAGTAGTAGTGATGGGCGGTCCCGAGAATGCCGGCGAAGAACACGAGACCCACGATGACGTAAAGCCACTTCTCCATGACCTCCCGGTCCGCACCGGAGAGGCGAATCAGCAAGTAGGCGAGGAAGGCGGCTTGGATCATCTCCCACACGCCCTCCACCCATAGATGAATCGTCCACCAGCGATAGAAGATCGAGACGGTGTAATTCTCGTAATGTAGCAGCGCGGGAAGATATAACACCGCCGCAGCCGCAACACCGAGCAGTAGGACGCCCTCCGTCGTAGTGAAGCGCCCGGACTTCTTGATCGTCATGCCGACGTTGTACAGAAACATGAGCATGACGATCACGATCACGATCTTGTGTGGCAGCGGCTGCTCGAGCAGCTTGTTGCCCGTACCGTAGCGGAATAGATAGCCGATGACCGCAGTCACGCCCATCACGACCCACAATCCGAGTTGTATGTAGGCGAGCTTGACACTGTGCAGCTCGGTGCGCGATTCGTCGGGCACGAGCCAGTACGTCGCACCCATGAAACCGGTGAGCACCCACACGATCAGCAGATTAGTGTGGATCACCTTCGTCACGTCGAACGGCAAAATATAAAGAAGCGGATCCGGTCCGAGATACTTCGACGCAGAGAGCAGGCCGAAGACGAGCTGAAGGCCAAACAGCACCATTGCGACCGCGAAGTACCAGTAGGCGACGGCCTGCGAGCGATATCTCATGAGTTCTCCCTCGGAAAATCGATGCGCGCGCTCAACGCAGCGTGGCTAGGTACGCGACAAGATGGTCGAGCTGCTCCGGCGTCAATACGTCGGCGTAAGTATTCGGCATGAACGATTGGCCGTTCGCCGAGTACATCGGACCCGGAACGATGTAGGCGTTCGGACTTACGATCGACTCGCGCAAGTAGCTTTCGATATCTTTGGCTTCACCTTGATACACGTCGGATTGCAGCAGCGCCTCCGCGCGCGAGCCGACGCCCGAGAGCGTGGGCCCCGCCATGTTCACACCCGGCGCAACCGAGTGGCATGCGTTACAGGCGGGCGCGACGCTGCGAAACAGCGCCTGACCCAACGCGACAGGATCGTTACCGGACGTCACCGGCCGCGCACCGGGCGGCAATCCCGGTGATTCGCTCTGCGCGGGATGTGCCTGCTGTTCGGGCGTGAGATCGGTACCGGGAATGGAAGCACCCGCGACGAGGATCGGCCGAGGCGGCCAACCCTGGTTATCGACCTTGCTGACCCAATCGAGAAACGCGATCAGATTCGTGATGTCCTCATCGCTCAAGTCCTGCTTGGGCATGAGCCGACGATGAATCTGCTCGTTGTAGAAGCGCGCGGGATCGCGCATATACGCTTGCAGATACTGTTCGCCCCGCAGCTGCGTGATCTTCGTCAGGTCAGGCGCGTAATACGCACCTTCTCCAAACAATGTATGACAGTTGATGCAGTTGTTCTCGTGCCATACATCTTGCCCTGCGCGAACAGCAGGCGTGATGTTCTCCGCGTTCGTCAGTCGACCGAACTGACGGTGACTGTCGACGGTCAGCACGAGGAAGACGAGTGCAGCGATCGCGGTGCATGCGATCGCAAACATACGGCTCTGTCGTTTGTTCATGATGGCGCCCTAGGTCGTCACACGCCAATGCCCGCCCAGTGGGTGAGCGTGATGTAGCCCGCATAAATAATCGCGATGGCCATGAGCAACAGAACGATGTAGCCCACGATCTTCATTGGAGTGTGATAAGCAGCGCCATGCATCGATGTCTCCCAAGTCTTCTTCTTGACGCCCAGTGCGCCGCACGCGCGATGCTAAGTGCCTTAGGCGCGACACCGAATAGCGACTAACCGCAATGCAGCGCGCGCGAACGTGCAAGAAGTGCATTTCGTTGAAGGCAGCCGGCCTGCGTTTCTCGGCAGGATCATGCGCAGATGTGCACGCAGATTTTCAAGAAGCGCAGAAAGCGCAGTCATTGCCCGTCGGAATACATTCCGACCTACCCTTCCAGAAGCTATTCTTCGAAGGAGGCTGTGTGGTCACGAGCAGCTCTCCGTTCCATGCTCCACTGCGATTCCTCTCTGACCCTGCCGAGAGGCTTCCCTGCTGAGGGACGCAAGCCTCCCTGCCGATAGGCCTCCCTACCGAGGGACGCAGGCCTCCTTCATCTTCCATGGCACACAACTTGCTCC
>JAEZFJ010000216.1 GCA_023437755.1 Pseudomonadota bacterium | reverse complement strand
GCGCTGCACCATGTGGCGTCGGCCGGCGTCGATCTCGGGCTTGCGTTGCTGGCCTACGGTGCTGCCCAGGTCGTGTGGTGGTTCAGCGGCAGCGAAGCACCGCAGTATCGCGAACTGCTGGAACGGGAGATCGGCTGGGCCAACGTGCTGGCGGCCGGGCTCGGTTTGACCGGTGACCGCTTCCTCACCGTGGATGCGGCCACGCCCGCAGCGCTCGAGGCCGCTTTGGCGGAACTGCAGACGCCACCGGAGGTCGCCAGCCCGGCGACCTTCGCGGTGTCGGAAGAGAAGCGCCGCACCATCGAGTTCGCCGTCGAGCACCTGCTCGCCCAGTCGCGGGCGGCTGCACAACCGCCACGTCCAGCCGGCTGGTTCGGCATCGGCGCGTCCCGCCAGCCCGCCGCCGACGCGCTGTCGCCGCCAGGCGCTGCGGTGCCGCAGGAGGCCTCGCCGGCTGCCGCTATTGCCCTGCAGCAGGGCGCGCCGTTCGGCCGGATCGAGATCGATCGCGACGCCTGTACGCTGTGCCTCGCCTGCGTGGGCGCCTGCCCGGAGAAGGCGCTCCTCGACATGGGCGAGGAGCCGGGACTGCGCCTGATCGAGCGCAACTGCGTGCAGTGCGGGCTGTGCCAGAAGACCTGTCCGGAGGACGCCATCCGGCTCGAGCCGCGCTATCTCACGGGCAAGGAGCGTGAGCATAGTGTGACGCTCAATAGCGCAGTGCCATTGGCATGTATCCAATGTGGTAAGCTTTTCGGCACGCAGCAGATGATCACTGCAATGAAAAAGAAGCTGGTCGGACATCGGATGTTCGGTGAGGCTCGATTGAGATCGTTGGAGATGTGCGCAGACTGCAGGGTCACCGAGATGTTCAGCGCCACCGGTGAGGTGTCCGTGATGGATCTCGGACGGGACGGCTCGTGAGGGGACAGACAGAAGACACGGCGGATCGGCTGGAAGCGGAAGACTTGGCGCGCGCCAGGTGGTACGGCTTCTTTTCCCGCTGGTTCCTGGCGCCGCCGGACCAGCAGGCGCTGGAGGTATTCCTCGAGCCGGCAGGCGGCGGCGATCCCCTGGCCCCTGCGCCCGCCGCAGCTTTCCCTGCATCGGCTTCCCCATCATCGGCGTCCCCATCATCGGCGTCCCCATCATCGGCTATTGCCCCCGGAGGGGCCCAGGCGTCCGCCGATTCGTGGCTGGAGTCCGCCTGGGATGCCTTCGCCGCAGCCGTCTTGCGCGAATCGCTGGATGACATCCGCGCCGCCTACGACGACACCTTCATTTCGGTCGGTGAAGCGCCGGTCAGCCTTCATGCCAGCGTCTACCTCACCGGGTTCGCCAACGAGCGCCCCCTGGCCGACGTCCGCCAGTGGCTGGAGAAGCAAGGCATCCAGAGCAGCCGCGCCGGGCTGCTGACCGAGGACCACCTCGGCCTGCTGTGCGAGGCGATGGCCTGGCTGATCATCGGCAACGGCGACGCCAGCGACCCGGGTGGTGAGGCCGGCGCGCGCGTCGACGGCAGCGACGAGGCGCAGCAGTACCTCTTCAGGAACTACATTTCTCCGGTATGCGACGCGTTCTGCCACCGGCTGAGCGAGACGCCCGGTGCCGGCATCTACCGCGAGCTGGGGCATCTGTTCGCGGCCTTCTGCGCCGTCGAGCGGCAAGCCTTCGAGATCGAGCGGTAGCGGCCGGATGGGGTGGGTAAGGGATTCCGGCCGCCAGCCGGGAAAATGCAGCACGAACGATTTGAGGCCAGCGATGGCGGAGGTTGCGAGATGAAGATCGAGGAAGGCAGCGACAGCGGCAGGACCATGCAGCAGGGCGAGGCGCCTGCGGGCGGCGCGAGTTCGAAGGCGCCGGCACGCCGCGGCTTTCTCGCCGGTGTCGGAGCTGCAGGCGTGGTTGGGGCGGCTGCGATTGCCGCCGGGCGCAGCGCTCCGCCGGCAGTGACCGAAGTTGCAGGCCAGGCGGCAGCGCCCGGGAAGGTCGCCGGACGCGGTTACCACGAGACCGATCACGTTCGCAGGTATTACGACACCGCGAAGGTCTGAGGCAAGAGGGGGCGCTACGGCGCCCCCGTCGACGTCCGCGATTGCGCGCAGCGCACGTGCACAAGAGAGATCAAGGAGAAGCGAGATGTTGTTGACCAGGAAGAGCCCGGCGACCACGGGTGACAAGGCACGGCCGGGGAGCGGTTTGCTCGACAGCGTCACGCGCGGCGTGCAGTCGGCCATGACGGCCACCATGAACCGCCGGGCATTCCTCAAGCGGTCGGGAATCGGGCTCGGCGCCGGCGCGGCGGCCAGCACGCTGACCTTCCAGAGCATCCTGCCGGTGCAGGCCCAGACCCAGCCCGCGGGCGACCGCAGGATCGAGGTCAAGCGGACCGTCTGCACCCACTGTTCGGTCGGCTGCGCGCTGGATGCCGTCGTCGAGAACGGCGTCTGGCTGCGCCAGGAGCCGGTCTTCGACTCGCCGATCAACATGGGCGCCCACTGCGCCAAGGGTGCGTCGGTGCGCGAGCACGGCCATGGCGACCATCGGCTGAAGACGCCGATGAAGCTGGTCAACGGCAAGTACCAGCGCATCAGCTGGCAGCAGGCGCTCGAAGAGATCTCGGCCAAGTTGCTCGAGGTGCGCAAGGCGAGCGGTCCCGACTCGGTCTTCTGGGTCGGCTCGTCCAAGCACAACAACGAGCAGTCCTACCTGATGCGCAAGTTCGTCTCGATGTTCGGGTCGAACAACACCGACCACCAGGCGCGGATCTGCCACTCCACCACGGTGGCCGGCGTCGCGAACACCTGGGGCTACGGTGCGATGACGAACTCGTACAACGACATGCAGAACACCAAGTGCGCGTTGTACATCGGCTCGAACGCCGCCGAAGCGCATCCGGTGTCGATGGTGCACATGCTGCATGCCAAGGAGCGGGGCGCCAAGATGATCGTGGCGGACCCGCGCTTCACGCGCACGGCGGCCAAGGCCGACGAATACGTCCGCTTCCGCTCCGGCACCGACGTGCCGTTCCTCTTCGGCCTGCTGTACCACATCTTCAACAACGGCTGGGAAGACAAGAAGTACATCAACGATCGCGTCTACGGCATGGACAAGGTGCGCGAGAACGTGATGGCGAACTGGACGCCGGACAAGGTCGAGGAAGCATGCGGCGTGTCCGAGCAGCAGATGTACCGGGTGGCGGAGATGATGGCGAAGAACCGGCCGTCGACGCTGGTCTGGTGCATGGGGCAGACCCAGCATTCCATCGGCAACGCCATGGTGCGCGCCTCCTGCATCGTGCAGCTGGCGCTCGGCAACGTCGGGGTCTCGGGCGGTGGCGCCAACATCTTCCGCGGCCACGACAACGTGCAGGGCGCAACCGACATCGGCCCCAACCCGGACTCCCTGCCCGGCTACTACGGCATCGCCGAAGGCTCCTGGAAGCACTGGTGCGAGGTCTGGGGCACCGACTATGAATGGCTCAAGTCGCAGTTCGCGCCCGGGATGATGACCAAGCCGGGCACGACGGTGTCGCGCTGGATCGATGCGGTGCTCGAGAAAGAGGAGATGATGGACCAGCCCAAGGCCGTGAAGGCCATGGTGTTTTGGGGCCATGCACCCAACTCGCAGAGTCGCGGCCTCGAGATGAAGAAGGCCTTCGACAAGCTCGACCTGCTGGTGGTCGTCGACCCCTATCCGTCCGCCACTGCGGCGCTGGCGGCGATGCCGGGCAACGGCACCGAGCTCAACCCCAACCGGGCGGTCTACCTGCTGCCGGCCGCTACCCAGTTCGAATGCTCGGGATCGGTGACCGCTTCCAACCGCTCGCTCCAATGGCGCGAGAAGGTCATCGAGCCGCTGTGGGAATCGATGCCGGACCACACGCTGATGCAGGCCTTCGCGGACCGGCTCGGCTTCGGGCCGCAGTTCGGCAAGAACTACAAGATGCTCACGTTCAACAAGCATGGCATCGAGTGGAAGGAGCCGGAGATCGAGTCAGTGCTGCTGGAGATCAACAGGGGCAGCTGGACCATCGGCTACACGGGGCAGACGCCGGACCGGCTGAAGGCGCACATGCGCAACATGCACGTGTTCGACGTCAAGACGCTGCGGGCCCGCGGCGGCAAGGACGCGCTGACCGGCTACGACCTGACCGGGGACTACTTCGGCCTGCCATGGCCCTGCTATGGCACCGCCGCGATCAAGCATCCCGGCTCGCCCAACCTCTACGACACCAGCCGGCACATGATGGAAGGCGGCGGCAACTTCCGCGCCAACTTCGGCGTCGAGCGCGACGGTGTCTCCCTTCTGGCGGAGGACGGGTCGCACTCCAAGGGTGCCGAGATCACCACCGGCTATCCCGAGTTCGATCATGTCTTCCTCAAGAAGCTCGGCTGGTGGAACGAGCTCTCGCCAGAGGAGCAGAAGGCGGCTGACGGCAAGAACTGGAAGACCGACCTCTCCGGCGGCATCCAGCGTGTGGCGATGAAACATGGCTGCCATCCCTGGGGCAATGCGAAGGCGAGGGCAGTGGTGTGGAACTTCCCCGACCCGGTGCCGCTGCATCGCGAACCCATCTACAGCACCCGGCCGGATCTGGTCGCCAAGTACCCGACGCACGACGACAAGAAGACATTCTGGCGCTTGCCGACGCTCTACAAGACGCTGCAGGAGAAAAACGTCGCCGACAAGGTCCACGAAAAGTTCCCGATCATCCTCACCTCGGGGCGGCTG